>CAMPJM010000566.1 GCA_946886805.1 uncultured Flammeovirgaceae bacterium
CCCTTAGCTTTACTAAATCTGGCCGGTAACCGAAATCCCGTTTATAGTGACGTTTCTTATTGGGTTCTGTTTGATAGGAGGTAAGGTGCCAATACCACCACGTCATCGCGAGTCATTTTTTTTCTTTTCGAAAAAAAATTGATGCTGCGATCCCCTGCATCGGAGAGCAGAGTTTTTTTTGGGAGATTGCCGCACTCATCGGTTCTTTTAGCTTCTTCAGGTATTTGTAAAAGTGAAGGTGTTTTAATCGACGGTTTTAATCGAAATTCCGTTCGTTCCATAGGCATCCCTTTGGGGCAATGGCGTGGTAATAAAGCGGATTGCTGCCTTTTTGGTTGACTCCTACTTGGTCTGAGCAGAATAATCATTTAGAAGATTGCTGCAATACCTGATCTACTTGATCACAAATTCCTTAATTTCTGCATCATCAAAAAGTCATTTTAATGCCAAGCGCCAGATTAAATATTTCATAAGGTTTGAAATATTTGATATTTTGGATATAGCTGATAAAATACAAATCGTTGCTCCCTATCTCGTAGTAGCTACTAATAGATTGAAAAGGCAGATTGGATACTGGTTTTGTAATTTTTCCACCAATAAAAAACCCTAAACGGATAGCAGAGTCCCACCAATAATAGCCATCTTCATAATAGCTGGGCCAGGATGTCGTATATTCGCTGCCAAAGGTATAATTAAAAAAACCACCAATAGAAAAAGGGTAAATGACAAAATCCCGGTTTTTAGGTTTTATGGAAAATGGGTAATAAGTATTTTTTAGTGTCAACATAATGAGGTGGTCACCACCGATTTTTTTTGGCAAATACCCAAAATAAAAGTCAGTCTCCATTTTATCTTTTGCATAAGCAATGCCCACACCCGGAGAAATAAAACCTATGGATCCTGCATATTGCAACTTTATATGATCAGGCTTATACCACTTTTCATCTTCCTCCTCCTTATCTAGATTGCTACTTTCTGGTAAATCTTGCGCTATAAGCGTATTAAAACCAGCTAAAACCATCATGCTAAAAAATAACAGCCTTGTTTTTATTTGATATTTTGTTATCGACATTACTTGATTTTGAAAATTTGGCTATTAATAATGGATTTCCTCAACTGTAAAATCACCATTAAAGGTGGTAATTAGAGCATATCCTCTTTTCCCAACGGATGTTGCGACTACATAAGTAATTCCGTTATCGTACTTTTCGCCGATGCTAAAAGAATGCTCGTGTCCATGCAAAGACAGGATAACCTTACCGCTAGAAGCTAAAAGATTTACAAAATCTTCTTCCATTGTGAGATCTGTATCAATACTGTAAGGCGGTATATGCGCAACTGGAATTGCCCAATCATAGGAAGCAGTGTCGGCAAGCTCCCTGCCTATCCAATCTAAATCTGGAACAGATCCGTCAAAGTTGTATTCCCTCGAGTTGCTGTCATAAAAAATAAATTTTAACCCAGAATAGATAAAAGAGAAATTTAAGGGTCCAAACATTTGCCTGTACACTTCTGTCCCGTTGGCGATCAGGTCATGATTGCCTATTACGGTAATATAAGGCGCATTTAATTTAGACATAATATCATTCACCCAAATAAATTCTTGGGAGAGGCCGAAATCAGAAATATCCCCGGCATGAATCACAAAGTCTAAATCAGCAATATTATTGGCACTTTTTACAAATGCGTCTGACTCCTCATAAAAACGCTGGGTGTCCCCCATCAAGATAAATTTAAGCGTATCTTTTGCAGGCTTTGATTGAAGAAGCGCAATGTTCTTATTATTAAGATCTTTTTCATCATCATCCAGTATTATCTGATTAGGACTATATTCAAAAACGTCACAAGCTGAAAAAAAAACCAGCACCAATACATACATGCCAGATAATCTAAATTTACTTTTCATGTTCATTAAACCTGAAATAATTATTTTGTTTGATAGAAACGTTTCGTATGCAAAAAGGATTAGTAGTATTCGTAGAAAATGGAGGAAGAATGCATTAAAACTTTCTAAAAATTTATCATCTAAAAGCAACCCTAACTAAAAAAAGTCGCCATAACCAGTATTTTCCCCTCTTACCAACCATTATCTTATTCAATAAAAAGTTTTTGATAATGTGAAAAAATCTTTTCTATTTTGAACCGTAAAAGCACCTCCAAAGAATTACGTAAACCTACAACCAATGTTTTTCTATTTGTCCAAGACTTTGTATTATATTTTTATGCCTGCCACTTTGGTGGGTATTGGTTTATTAATTAGCTTATTTTTAAAGAACAGACCACTAAAAAGAATATTTCTCGTCTCTTCAATAGCATTATTTTTTATTTTTACAAATGACTTTATCATCAATGAAATTTTTAGGGGATGGGAAATACCACCCACGAAGTTTTCTGAAGTTCCTGATAATTATGATGTGGGAGTTGTATTGACAGGCATTGCAAATTTACAAATTGAACCAAACGACCGGGTGTATTTTAATAAGGGTGCTGATCGCATTATACACGCAATAGCACTCTATAAAAGAAAAAAGATAAGAAAAATTTTAATCTCCGGGGGGACAGGTAGCTTGACCAAGCCTGAATTGACTGAAGCTAATGAACTTGTCAAAGTCCTTCATTTATTTGGCGTTAGCGATAAGGATATAATTATTGAGAAGGCTTCCCGAAATACCTACGAAAATGCCGTCAATTCGGCTGCCATTCTAAAAAACAAATTTCCGGAGGGCCGTTTTCTTCTAATTACCTCTGCATTTCACCTGAGAAGGGCTAAAGCCTGTTTTGATAAAACAGGAATCGAAACAGATGTTTTTAGCACAGATTTTTATACCCACCCAACTTCATTCACAGTAGATTCTATGATAATCCCAAACGAAAAAGCTATTTATAAATGGCAAATTTTCATCCGTGAAATATTAGGGATCATGGCTTACAAAATGGCGGGTTATATCTGACGTGAGGTTTTGGGTTTTAGGTGTTGGGTGTCGGGTGCCGGGTGTCCAACTTTAAACCTTCAACTTTGAACCTATCTTTAAACCTTGTCACGTCCTGAACTTTAAACCTTAGACCTTAAACTTTAAACTTTAAACTTTAAACCTTGAATCTCATTCTACTTCAGATTTTATATCACCATTTATCCAAATCGTTTTTTGATTGACAAATTCCCTGATTCCTAAATGCGACAATTCCCTTCCGTAACCAGATTTTTTTACTCCACCAAAAGGAACATTTGGATCCGAGGCCATCATTTGATTGATATATACAGCTCCTGATTCGATCTTTCTTGCAAGCTCCTTGCCTTTTTCTATATCGCCCGTCCAAATACAGCCTCCTAATCCATATCTTGAATTATTCGCAACCTCTACTGCTTCCTTCTCATCATTCACAATAAATAAAGTAGCAACCGGCCCAAAAAGCTCTTCATCATGGGCGGCCATCCCAGGTTTAACATTGGTAATAATTGTAGGGTTCATAAATGCCCCTTCCAAATCCGGCCTGCTCCCGCCCAATTCTATTTTTGCTCCTTTGTTAACAGAATCTTCCACCTGTCTCAACAGATCAGTCACCAATTCTTCCTTGGCCATAACACTGAAACCTGTGGCTTCGTCAAAAGGATCACCGGGCTTTAAAGCTGCCATTTTCTCCTTAAACTTATCGATAAAAGCCTCTGCAACAGCAACCTCCACAATAAATCGCTTTGCGGCAATACAACTTTGTCCACAATTAATCATCCGTGATTT
>CAMPJM010000567.1 GCA_946886805.1 uncultured Flammeovirgaceae bacterium
GTTATATTGGAATGAACATCGCCACAAAAGCGAATGTGAGAACTACCCAGGCTGCTAGAACCAGTCTTTCGAATGCCTTGAAAGTTTCTTTTACAGGTGGAACTGTAATGGGATTGGGAGTGGCTGGCCTTGCAATTTTAGGCTTAGGTGGATTATTTATAGTATTTTATCAAATGTACGTTATCAATGTAGATGGTGACGTAAATGGAGTGGCGATGATAAAAGCTTTGGAAGTCCTTGCAGGATTTTCTTTAGGAGCTGAAAGTATCGCATTGTTTGCTCGTGTTGGTGGCGGGATTTATACAAAAGCGGCAGATGTTGGAGCCGACCTTGTTGGTAAAGTTGAAGCAGGAATTCCTGAGGATGATGTTAGAAACCCTGCAACCATTGCAGATAACGTAGGGGACAACGTTGGTGATGTGGCCGGTATGGGTGCTGACCTTTTTGGATCTTATGTGGCCACTATATTAGCTACTATGGTATTGGGAAGGGAGATCGTTTCTGATGACAATTTTGGAGGTATCGCCCCGATATTACTACCTATGGTTATTGCGGGCGTGGGCCTTGTTTTCTCAATCGTTGGTGCTGCGCTTGTAAGAGTTAAGGAAAACGGAGATGTTCAAAAAGCATTGAACATCGGTAACTGGTCTTCAATAATACTAACAGTTATTGCATCCTACTTTGTGATAGATTGGCTACTACCGGCAGGTGATTTAATCATGTCTAGAGGAGAATCAGTTGCCTTTACTAAACTGGATGTGTTTGGAGCAGTAGTGGTAGGTTTGGTAGTAGGTACCTTAATGAGTATTATCACAGAATACTATACCGCTATGGGGAAAAGACCTGTAAACTCTATCATTAAGCAATCATCTACCGGTCATGCAACCAATATTATCGGGGGTTTGGCAGTAGGAATGGAATCTACCGTTTTACCAATATTAGTATTGGCAACAGGTATCGTTTCTTCTTATGCATTTGCAGGATTGTATGGTGTTGCCATTGCAGCCGCGGGAATGATGGCTACCACTGCTATGCAATTAGCAATTGATGCCTTCGGACCAATAGCAGATAATGCTGGTGGTATTGCCGAAATGAGTGGGTTACCAGAAGAAGTTAGAGGTAGAACTGACGTATTGGATGCAGTTGGAAACACTACCGCTGCTGCTGGAAAAGGTTTTGCCATTGCTTCCGCTGCTTTGACGGCACTAGCACTTTTTGCAGCTTTTGTAGGAATTGCAGGTATTGAAAGCATAGATATATATAAAGCCCCGGTATTGGCAGCTCTTTTTGTGGGTGCCATGATTCCGTATATTTTCTCTTCCCTTGCTATTGCTGCCGTTGGCCGTGCTGCCATGGACATGGTGCAGGAAGTAAGAAGGCAGTTCAGGGAAATACCAGGTATAATGGAATATAAAGCAAAACCTGAGTATGAAAAATGTGTGGAAATTTCTACCAAAGCCTCCATCAGAGAAATGATGCTTCCAGGAGCTATTGCGCTGGTTGTTCCGGTGCTAGTTGGTTTTGGATTTAAAGATGTTTTCCCGGAAACAAGTTCGGCTGAAATCTTAGGTGGTTTACTAGCAGGAGTTACTGTTTCGGGTGTACTGATGGGGATTTTCATGAACAATGCAGGGGGTGCCTGGGATAATGCTAAAAAATCTTTCGAAAAAGGGGTTTTAATCAATGGAGTGATGGAATACAAAGGTTCCGAGCCTCATAAGGCTTCCGTTACCGGGGATACAGTAGGCGATCCGTTTAAAGATACTTCCGGACCTTCAATGAATATCCTGATCAAATTGATGTCAATTGTCGCGTTGGTAATTGCACCTCACATTGCGGTTGATAAAGGAGCACATTCGGCTAAAGAAGTGCCTGCCAAAGAAATTACGTTGGAACAAGCATCAGAAGAATTGCTAACTGAAGTAAAATAACTTTAGAAGACCTATTAAAGAAGCCGGGAGAAATTCCGGCTTTTTTTTTATCTTAGACCAAAATAAAATAAATATCAAAATGGGTTTATTAGATGGATTGTTAGGAAATGCTTCAGAGGTTTCTCTTGAAAAAATAAAAGAAGAATTTTCACCAATTTTAATTGAAGGAGAAAATTAAGAGAAAGCTTACAAATTGATCAGAGACATGTTTGTCTTTACCAACAAAAGGTTGATTCTAATAGATAAACAAGGTCTTACAGGATCTAAGGTAGATTTTCAATCCATACCTTATACAAGTATCACCCGATTTTCAAAAGAAAGTCCCGGTCTGTTTGACCTGGATGCAGAATTAAAGATATGGATTAAAGGAGAGTCATTACCAATCAGAAAAGAATTCAAGAGAAATAACAATATAAACGAAGCCTATTTGATCCTTAGCAAGTTTGTTTTAAAGTAAGATTAGTACTTTATATTTATAATAACCATGCCTGTTAGCATTTTGAAAGAGAGACTAAAATGGAGGATTGAAAATCTTTCTGAGGATAAACTTAATCATGTCTCTAACTTTCTGGAATCAATTGAAATAGGGCCTGACAAGGATAAAATTCTTTCCTATGCAGGAAGTTGGAATGATATGGATGAAGAGACTTTTAATGAACTTACCAAAAGGCGAGGCTGTAGACCATATTGATCTTGTAACAAATAAGCTCCGCCACTTTAGTAAGATAAAAGAATTGAGAATTGGAATGAGTGACATGCGTCATAAACTAATTGTGTAGTATCCATACCCGTTTGAATTTTATACAACTCCATCATTCTTAATGAAAAAAAATATTAAGGATAAGCTAAATTTATTTATCTTATATGTATTGATTATTTGCTCGATTTGCATCAGGATTCAAGCAGAAGCTACTCACTATGTCTCACCAGATTCAAAAACTTATTTACGGGTAGCAGATAATATTAAAAGTGGAAATCTGTTTATTTTGCCTGGAGACGGTAATTCCCACACTAATGAAAAACTTAATGACAAGACTTTTTCAATATGGCCAGTAGGTTACCCTTTGGTTATCTCGGCTGTTTCCTTTTTGACAAATACCACCTCCTTTATTGCTTCTAAATTAACTAATTTCATTTTTCTCGGATTTATATTTCTTCTTTTTTTTCATTGGTTTGGCAAATTAGCTTGGTTTCCAGCTTTATATTTCTGCTCCTTTGGTATGCTGGAAGTTTTTTCTTACACCTGGTCAGAAGGATCCTTCCTATTTTTTATTTTTCTTCTGTGTTATATTATACAAAAGGATTTTGAAAGAGAAAAAGATGATAAATTCTTGTGGCTAAAATTATTTCTTTGTTTATCTGCATTATTCTTAATGCGGTACGCTGGTATTATTTACTTTTTCTTCACAGCCTGTTTTATGATTTATAATGCTTATAAAAAGAAATATCCAACATCTATTAATTATCTTGTTGCGCTCCTTCTAGCAAGTATTTTGGCCCTTGCATATTTTCAATTTAATTATAATTACTCCGGATTCTATACGGGAATGGATAGAATTCATCCTGAAAAGGAATCACTAACAGTTTTCTTCACCCTTTTAATACAAGGCTTGGCAAATGAAGCTACGATTGCTCGCAACTATTATTTCACCAATTATGTCGACTACCTTTATTTAGTATTGTTGAGCATCCAATTATTTATTGTGGTTATAATATTTAAAAAAAGAAGCTTGTTAAATAGTTCTTTTCTAAAAAAAGATATTTCGACACAAATCGTCATTTTTTCGGGTGTTTTGTATTTATTC
>CAMPJM010000568.1 GCA_946886805.1 uncultured Flammeovirgaceae bacterium
GTTTTTTTTCTGCTTTTTTAGTTGTGCAACAGTCACGGACGCTCGCGCCAGAGGTGTTACAAATCCGGAAGAGCGGTGTTGGGGACCGCTGGTTGGGATTTGTAATCCCGACCTAAATAATTTTAGCATTTGCAATGCGTTTTCAAACTCCATTCAATATCACAAAGCCCCCTCAAGAGCATTCTTATTAGCCTTTATGATTTGGGCGATATCTTCTTCGGAAAGAGCAGTGGAAATAAATAAGGTCTCAAATTGCGATGGAGCTAAATAAACACCATTTTCGAGCATCTTTCGAAAGTAATTTCCAAACATGGTAGTGTCAGAAAGCTTCGCACTTTCCATGTCATAAACCGGTTGGTCGGTAAAAAATAAGCTGAACATAGAGCCGACATGATTGATGGTATATGGCTTGCCCAGTGAGGCCAGGTTGTCCTTAAAACCATTTACAAGTGCTGTCGCATTATCTTCAAGAATTTGATAAGTCTGCGGGTTGTACTTTAGATATTTTAGCATGGCAAGTCCTGCGGCCATGGCTATAGGGTTACCCGAAAGTGTCCCTGCCTGGTACACGGGGCCGCTTGGAGAAACAAAGTCCATGATTTCCCGTTTTCCGCCGTAAGCTCCCACCGGCATACCTCCTCCTATAATTTTGCCAAGAGTAGTCAGATCGGCTTTTATATCGAACATTTCCTGGGCACCTCCAGGAGATAACCTGAAGCCGGTCATTACCTCGTCGAAAATGAGTACGATGCCCTCCTTATCGCAAATTTCTCTCAAACCCTGTAGAAATCCGCTTTTGGGTATTACACAACCCATGTTTCCAGCAACAGGCTCAATAATGATAGCCGCTATTTCATTTTTAGCATTGTTCACCAATTCCTGAACCGCTTCTAAATTATTATATGGAGCAGTGAGGGTGTCCATGGCTGTTCCTTTTGTTACACCCGGACTGTCGGGCACACCCATAGTTATTGCGCCACTACCCGCTGCGATTAAAAATGAATCGCCATGGCCATGATAACAGCCCTCAAATTTGATTATTTTGTCTCTTTTTGTATAGCCACGAGCCAACCTGATAGCCGACATGGTAGCTTCAGTTCCTGAGTTGACCATCCGAACTTTTTCTATCGATGGCATCAATTCCGTTATCAGTTCTGCCATTTCGATTTCCCTGGCAGTAGGCGCTCCAAACGATAATGAGTCGGGAATGGCCTTACGAACGGCCTCTTCTACATCAGGAAAAGCATGACCTAAAATCATTGGTCCCCATGAATTTATCAATTCGATAAACCGGTTCCCATCTTCATCAAATAAATAGGCTCCTTTCGCAGACTTTATAAATAAAGGATCGCCTCCCACGGCTTTAAATGCTCTTACGGGAGAATTTACTCCGCCTGGAATAAAATTTTGAGCATTTTTAAATAAAGCTTTACTTTTTTCCTGGTTTAGCATGATGTAAATGGGTATGTGGTGCTACAAAAAATACAATAAGTAAATACTTTCACCTATTGTAAACCAACTGATTTTAGATCTGACTTAATTTTTAAATCTATTCAATACTTTTATTAAGTA
The DNA here is from genome assembly GCA_946886805.1 of uncultured Flammeovirgaceae bacterium. The sequence goes on from CAMPJM010000568.1 coordinate 1,573, forward strand.
ATTCCAACGAAGACATGTTAAATTTTACGATTGGGACATACTGGTTGCTATTGTTTTCATCGTAAATATATCCTGGAAATATTTTGCCTTCCGTGAATCCTTGATTATCAAATCCTTGTTGAAAATAATTGCCTTCCTCAAATAAAAGATTCCCAAAATAAAGCATCATGTCATAACCTGTATATGCGTATTGTGAGGGTAAAAGATTTGTCTTTTCAATATAAGCATCTTTAAAATTATCTACTTCTTCTTTTTCATAGTTCACAAAACTTGGGGAAATAAAAGTTATGCCAAGTCGCTCCAATTGTTCAAAAGATACAAATTTTAAATCAAGCCAATCTTCCATTACAATAGCTGGCAATTTGTCGCCTCTCATTTCTAAAGCACTAATCGCATTTGCCACAATCATTTCATCAGAAGTAGCGATAAAAATATGGCCAGGTTTATTTTTTAAAGTATCTGCAGTATTAGAACCCGAACCTGGATTGGTTATTATTTTGATTAGCTGTTTAGATTCTGAAGGTCCAATTTCTTTAATTGATATTACTCTAAGCCCATTTTTTTCGGCACTTTTCTGATAATTAAAGGCCAGAATAGAATCTTTTTCTGTTTTTCCATAAATTATAATCACGTTCTTATTATCCACGAAATTAGCACTTGCATAATCCGCCGCCTTTTTTGCCTGTGTTTCAAGGGAAGGTTTAAATAAGAAAGACATGGGGTTTCCTCCAATTACTTCTGAATTAGTCGAAAGAGGGTTTAGCATGTTGATTTTGTTGCTATAGGTAAAATCAGAAACCAATTTACTGGGGATAGGATATAGAGGGCCGATAATCAGATCCATTTGTTTGATTTTGGGATCTCTCAAAATATTAACAGTTGTTAAGCTGTCTTTTTTAGTATCATAGGCGTGTAAATTTATTATTTTACCTTGCTCTTTTAGCTCTTCAACTGCTAACTGAATTCCGTGGTAGGTATCCAGTACAAATTGATTGGACCTGGCAGTCCGGTCCTGAGCCAGTTCCTCTGTCATAAATGGAAATAAAACCGCCACATTATAAGCATCTTTTTTAACGGAAGCTTTTAAACTGCTTGATTTAAACTTTTCTTTATCAAGCTTAAATTCGTTAATTAAAAAGTCGAGTAGCTGGGCGTTTTTACCTAAGACGGGTCTTTCAGATATTTTTTTAGCAAGAACTTTCGCAACTTCTGCATCATAAGGGTTTTGTTGCAACAGTTCCTTCAAAAGCTCCAAATCATTTATTTCAGCCAAATAATAGGTTTTCATTTCAGCTAAGTCTTCCTTTTTGGCTTTGTTTTTTACTTTAGCACTTGCTTTTAAAGCCTGATCATGTGCTCCCTGGGTAAAATAAATGGTGGATAACCAATAGTAGACTTCATCTAGGTTTTCCCAGTTCGGATGTCTCTGCGTGATCTGTAAAAACATATCCTTCGCCATGTTGGTTTGGCCTTCCTTGAAAGCCGCTAATGCAAAATAAAAGGAGGCATATTCAGTGTGGGGATTTCCTGCTTCCTGTCTTGTCAATGGTTTTAATGCTTCCATTGCCAATTCATATTTTCCTAAATTGTAAAGATCTTTACCGTTTTTGTAGCTTTTCTGGAAAGAAGCTGCATCCTGAGCTTCTACTAAACCCGTGGAAAATAAAAAAGCGAAAATAAAAAAAACCTTCAAGTATTGCATTGTTCTGTATTTATATGTCTTGTGGATTTATTTTTCCAATTACTCACTAAAAACATGCCACAAGTAAAAGCATGATCATGGAAAGCTTATCTGTAGGAAAATAAAAATAATATACCTTTATTTAACCCAAAACCAAATCGCAACTACAGTAAAATTATTCCCATTCTATGGTAGCGGGTGGTTTCGAACTGATATCGTAAACAACTCTGTTCACGCCCTTTACCTTGTTGATAATCTCATTTGAAATGTCGCCCAAAAATTCATAAGGAAGATGACACCAGTCTGCGGTCATACCGTCTACACTTGTAACCGCCCTTAAACTTACTACTCCTTCATACGTTCTCTCATCTCCCATTACACCCACGGATTGAATTGGTAATAAAATTGCCCCTGCCTGCCAAACCTGATCGTAAAGACCTGAGTTTTTTAATCCATTGATAAATATATAATCTAC
>CAMPJM010000569.1 GCA_946886805.1 uncultured Flammeovirgaceae bacterium
GGCTTGATGTGTATCAGTCCAATCAAAAGAAGGTGCCCTCCATTGCAGGAAAAGTAATTCCCGAGCAGGTATTTACCAAAGCTGATTATGACGAAAAAATATTAAAGCGAAACTATCAGGATATCTCTCCCTATGATCCTGAATGCATCCTTCAGGATGAATGGCTAAATTCAAGGGGAGCTATTGCCCGTTTCCAACGAAATGCAATAGAAATAAGAGTACTGGATATTCAGGAGTGTCCTGCTGCTGATTTGGCAGTGTTAAAATTGATCGTTTCTACCATTAGAAGTCTTTCAGAGGGCAGGTTTAGTAAGCTCGAGCAACAGAAGAAGTGGGAAGTTGATCCACTGTATAATATATTAAAAAGTTGCATAAAGGATGCAGAAGAGGCGATTATCGATAATACAGATTACCTCAAACTCTTTGGATATGAAGGAGTTGCTTTAAGTGCCGGTGAGCTTTGGCAGTTTTTAGCAAGTAAAGCTGCCGACTTGAGTGAAGAAGATAAGGTGATAATTCAAAAAATAGGAAAAGAAGGAACACTTTCCACAAGGATATCTCGTAAATTAAATAATAGTGCTGACCATAATAAACTTGTTGAGGTTTACAGAGAGCTTAGCAATTGCCTTCAGGAAAATAAAATGTTTACCTAAACTTTAATGAAAAATGAAATTTAGGTGGAGAAGGGCTTTATTATTAGGATCCTATTGAGTTTTAGACTCACTTTTTATGGCTTCGGGCGGAAGAAACGTCAATGCAATTTATAGTAGATGATTTTTTATTAAAATTATGGAAAGCCTTATAATTTCCTGCGAACACGGCGGTAATCAGATCCCAAAGCCCTATCAATCCTTTTTTGAAGGACGGGAGGAATTGTTGGCCTCCCATAGAGGCTGGGATATTGGCGCTTTGGAAGTGGCAAAAGCACTAAGCACGGGCCTAAAAGTGAAGCTCTATCACGCCACTATCTCCAGGCTTTTAGTGGAATTGAACAGGTCGCTGCATCATCCTCATTTATTTTCGCAAATTTCTAAACCCTTGCCCCAAAAGGAAAAAAGTGAAATCTTGGAAGCGCACTATTTCCCGTACAGGAATACAATAATGACAGCCATTGAAAAAGAAATTAATGATGAGAAGGAGGTGCTCCATCTTTCTATCCATAGCTTCACTCCTGAATTAGACGGAGTCGTCCGGAATACCGATATAGGACTGCTGTTTGATCCCATCCGAAAATCCGAGAAGAAATTTTGCAAGAAATGGAAAGCAGAAATAAAGCAAGGGAGCAGTCTAAAAGTTCGCAATAATTACCCATATAAAGGAACGGCCGACGGATTTACAACTTTTCTTAGGAAGCAATTTCCGGAGAAATATAGAGGAATAGAATTGGAAATTAACCAGCAGCTATTGCTGAGTGCAGAAAGCAAAGATTTAGTGATCAATACATTGATTTCATCTTTAAAAAGATTGAGCGGGACGCTCTGATGAATGGGATCGTAACGGGACGCTACAACCCAGGTGGTTGAGCGGGACGCTCTAAATAGTGAGATCGTAGCGGGACGCTACGACCAGGCGGCGACACTACAACCAGACTCCCCTATCGTCCGCATTTGCAATGCGGACGTGCGAGAAGGGCGATTGTATCGCCGTATTGAACTCGGAATAAATTTCTAGAACACTAACCTTATAATTGTTATAATCTGTTTCCTATTGTCTTGGACTAAACCCAAGTCATAGCAGCTTTGAAGGTTTCGGTGGGAGCTACTGTTTATAGAAAAACCAATTCTGATTAATTAGTGTCGTAAGTGCAGACTATTTTTATACGTAATGAGATGCTGTAAATTGCGAAAATGCCAAACCTCAACCTGCTGTCAAATTTATATATCGAGCGGGACGCTCTAATGAATATGGTCGTAGCGGGACGCTACAACCAGGCGGATATCGAGCTAGAGACTGGATCGTAGAGCGACGCTACGACCAGGTGCTGAGCGGGACGCTACCAGTGCGGTTAGCTGAACGGCACAACCAAAAGCAAAACAAAAATATGAAGCTAAAAATCGCCCAAATCCAGAAACCAATTATTTCCAAGTTGAGTATTACAATAAAAATATAAACACTATTCTCGTATGAAAAAGAAGAAATTAGTAGTCTTAACTGGTGCCGGCATAAGTGCTGAAAGTGGAATTCCTACTTTTAGAGATGCCAACGGACTTTGGGAAGGTTTTGATGTAATGGAAGTTGCAACTCCCGAAGGCTGGCAAAAAGACAGGGCCTTGGTTTTGGATTTCTATAATCAGCGAAGAAAAGCAGCAATGAATGTGAAGCCTAATGCCGGACACCTTGCTTTGGCTCAATTGGAGGAACATTTCGATGTATGCATTATCACTCAAAACATCGATAATTTACATGAACAGGCAGGCTCCACCAACATTATTCATTTGCATGGAGAGCTTTTCAAATCCAGAAGCTGCATGGATGAAAATCTTATCTATCCCATAGACGGATGGGAACTACACCTAGGGGAAAAATGTGAAAAAGGGTCTCAATTACGCCCGCATGTAGTGTGGTTTGGTGAAGCCGTGCCAATGATGGAACCAGCAATTGCAGAAACCGCAAAAGCAGATATCTTCATCGTGGTGGGTACATCTTTATTGGTCTATCCCGCTGCGGGCCTAATTGATATGGTAGACAACAATGTCCCAAAATATGTCATCGACCCTAAACTGCCGGATATTTATCCCCGTCCCAACCTGTATTTATACGAGGAAAAAGCCAGTACAGGATTGGAGAAAGTAAAAAGGGATTTAATTGAAAAATATAATAATCCTCAGGTAGATTAAAATTCGGAGAAAACTACTTTCGAAGATCATTTGGAATTGATGAGATACCGGGCAAATAAAGATTTTCGAAAAAATAAATTTTTATGTACCGGTGTGATAGGAGAATCGCCTTTAAAATATTCCGAATTAAATGAAACACGACTCCCGATCACAAGTACCCGTCCGTATGGACGGATGAGTAGTTCATTGAAGCTTCTTTCACTTTTAAAAGCGATTTCCCTGACTGGTGTGACGACCATCTTTTATAACTGAGTTTAGGTTATAAGGTATAATTTTTCCTTCCCCGCTTTTTGGGCTTTAAGCCAAAAGCTATAATATCGGCAAGCATTCCGGAAGGAAGTAATCTACCGAAGAAAATTCCTATCTGATTAGTAAGGCCTGGGATTATAACCGCTTGATTTCTAAACATGCCATCTACTGCTTTTTCAGCAACTATTTTTGTGCTCATAAGCATGTTTTTTATATCTTCCGCCTTTTCCTCGAAACCTGCTGTAGCATAAAAATCCGTTTTTGTCGGTCCGGGACACAAGCAGCTTACGTTGATAGAAAATTTCATCAATTCTTGCCTTAGGGATTTGGAAAACATCAAAACAAAAGATTTGGAGGCACCATAAGCAGAAAGGTAAGGCGTAGGACAAAATCCTGCAACGCTGGCAACGTTCAATATATGAGATTTAGGAACTTCTTTTAACATGGGCAAAAAAACATAGCACATAGAAAGTAGAACAGTTTGGTTTAATTGAAGCATGTCCAAATATGCTTCCAGTGAAATATCTTCAAAATCCCCATAGAGTCCCACCCCCGCGTTGTTGACCAACACCCGCACCAAATATTTGTTTCCAGCACACCACTCATATAAATTTTCTACCGCGTTTGGCGAGAGAAGATCTA
>CAMPJM010000570.1 GCA_946886805.1 uncultured Flammeovirgaceae bacterium
TTACATAATATCCTGAATTTAAGGGTTTGGATGAAAACTATCATCCTTCTCCTCAGGGTAAGATGTTACAGCAGCGGAAATAATGACAGTGGTTGTAATTTGCGGTACGCTCTTAGCGGTGAGGTAAGTCCTCTCCTTCAGAAGAAGATTTAGGTGAGGTATAAGGATCTCTCTAATGCGATAGATCATATTTGATCTTTGATAACAAATAAAAGAAATTTCATGTTTTTTAACTTTAAAGGAATTATATTGAAAGAGAATCCATACAGACTATAAAATTGAAAATAGCAGTTTGATGCCAGGAATTGACGAACCTAATGACTATGATGGAAATGAATTTGGAATAGGTTCTGACAAGGAATGTATTGAATTAATTCAGCTCATAATCAATCAAACTTCCGATGGTATCCTCATCACAAAAATAGACCAATCAAAGCAAAATGATTTGAAAGTGCTTTATGCCAATTCTTCTTTTTATCAAATGTCAGGATATGCGAAAGAGGAAACGGTTGGCAAGCACCCATATCAATTTTTAAGTCTCCAGGAAATAGATAAACCTTCAGAAGAACTTATAGCAGCATTCGAATCACAAGAGAGCCTTGAAATAAAATCGGTTGTGCAACGAAAAAACGGCGAGCAGTATTGGGTTAATTTATCCTTCACGTCCTATCAATCAGATAAAGAAAACGTTGCATACAGGATAATAAATTATCGGGAATTAACCTACGAAATTTTATTAAGCGAAAGCCAGCAGAAATATAAATCGCTATTCGACAACCATCCCAACGGCGTCTTTGCGCTGGATATAAACGGAAATTTTACTTCTACGAACAAGGCCTGTGAAAAAATAACCGGATATTCAAAAGTTGAGCTTTTAACTATGTCCTTGACATCTCTAATAGCTGAGAAAAATCTTGAAGATGCTCGAAAAGCTTTCAATGACGCATTACAGGGGCTTACCAAAACGGTACAGGTGGCAATTAAAAACAAAAGCAAAAAGATCGTCAATGGAACTATTACAAGTATTCCTATTTATGTAAATGATAAAATTGAAGGAGTTTATGGAATTGCTCAGGACACCAGCCATACTAAACAGCTAACCAAGATTTTGAATATTGAAAAAAGAGTTTTAGAGAATACTATTGGAGGAGGAGATTTAAAGCAAACTCTAAATCTATTTTTATCAGAACTGGAATCACTATATCCTTCACTGAACTTGACGATTATGTTGGCGAATGCTAAGGAAAGCCATCTGGACTTTTTTGTTGGAGAGAGTATTCCCCCATCTTTTGCCGAGGCATTAAGTACAATCCCTTTAAAGTTAGGGTCGGGTGCTTGTGGAACTTCCGCATTCCTAAAAAAGGCAACTTTAGTTCCTGATGTCGCCCAGAGTTCGTTGATGGAAGACTACTGGGATTTAGCTAATACCTATAATATTAAAGCGTGTTGGTCCTACCCTATTTTTTCATCAAAGGGAGCTGTTTTAGGAACACTTGCGGTCTATAGAAAGCAAAGGGGATTTCCTGATAAGAAACTGGAAAGGTTAATCGAAAGGGCAGCAAATATTATATCCATACTGATAGAAAATAAGCAAAACGAAGCCGCCTACAAGCAGCTAAATGAAAGGTATAAGCTTGCCATGGATGCCTCAAGTGAGGCAATTTGGGATTGGGATGTTAGAAATAACACTCTTTTGTGGGGCTCAGGTTTTGAAATAATTTTTGGTTATCCAATAGAAAAAATAGCGGTATCCTACGAGTGGTGGAGCGTTAACCTTCATCCTGATGACAAGGAAAGGGTTATCAAAAGCCTAAATGAAGCCATAGCATCTAAAACTATCTCCTGGAGCAATGAATATAGGTATAAAGCTGCCGATGGCGAATACCGATACGTGCTTGACAGGGGAAATATTATTCGCAATGGCCACTATGAAGCCGTACGAATGGTAGGTGCAATGATGGATTTGACAGATAGAAGATTAGCTGAGGAAACTATTCGCGAAAGTGAAGAACAATTCCGAAGCCTTGCTAATTCTACAATGGAAGGCATTGCGATTTCGAGAAACGAAAAGATTATAGACTATAACAAAGCATTTGCCACAATGGTGGGCTATGACCAGAACCCAGAAAAATTGATTGGAAAATCTGTATTTGATTTTATACCGGAAGAAAATTTGGAAGTAGCTAAGAATTGTATCGAATTAGCCCATACTAAATTTTTTGAGGTTGGCAGGCTTAAGAAACGAGGCAGGTCGTTTCCAGTTGAAATAAGGACGGTAGCGTCGATTTATAAAGGCAAGCCAGCCAAAATAGTTTCATTCAGGGATATTTCAAAAAGAAAAGAGATTGAAAAGAAGCTATTAAATTATGCATCAGAACTTTCAAGATCCAACGCAGAATTAGAACAATTCGCCTATATGGCATCGCACGACTTGCAGGAACCATTGCGAATGATAACGAGTTTTCTGCAACTTTTGAAAGCAAAATATGGCGGTCAACTGGAAGGTTCAGGCGATCAATATATAGCTTACGCAGTTGATGGTGCGGAAAGGATGAAAACTCTGATAAAAGACCTGCTGAAGTTCTCAAAGATCAGCTTTCAGGAAGATGAGAAAGAAACGATTGACCTAAATAAATTACTTCATGAAATTAAGAACATTTTCTCAACTAAACTTCAGGAAGAAAATGGGGTAATAAATATTCATCATCTGCCTGTTATAGAAGGGCAAAAATCGTTGTTAGCCCAATTGTTCCAAAATCTAGTAGGAAACGCCCTTAAATACAGAGAAAAAAAAGCTCCCGTTATTAATATTTCGGCTAAGGAATTAGAAAATTTTTGGGAATTTATTATTGCCGATAATGGAATTGGAATAGAGGAAAAGTTCCATGATAAAATATTTGTAGTTTTTCAACGCCTTCACACTAGGGACGAATTTCAAGGAACAGGTATAGGCTTGGCCATTTGTAAAAAAATTGTTGAAAAATATGGCGGGAAAATATGGGTGATTTCAAAACCAAGAGAGGGAAGCGAGTTTCATTTTACCATTCGTAAGTGATAGATGTTAGATGTTAGACTTTAAACAGTAGACAGTAGATGTTAGACGGTAAATGTTAGACTTTAGACCGTATGACTTTAGACGTCACGAGACGGTCCGAATAAAAACTTTATTTGCTCTACATCAGGATTTTTTGACCAGATTATTTTTGATCAACCAATGTTTTAAAGCACTTAGTTTAATGGAGTCCTTATTTTCATTGATTTCTTTGGAGTTCTCATTATTTAGGAAGTCGGCTTTGTAATCCAAAGACTTGCTCAACTTAAAATAATCCCAAAGCAAACTCTCCGTGTTCAGGTTCACTTTTTCCTTCATACGATTAACATAATACAGATGCTCCAGTTTTAAAACAGGGCTAAAAAAATTGTTGAGCAAGTACTTTGGCGTATAACCCTTTGTGGAGATGATATTATTCAAGCGAGGTTTGTTACGATCCATTAAAAAAACAAAGAAGCGATCGTGATTCAAGTTAGAAGAACGTCCCGGTCCTGTCCACGAATGAATCCATGAAAATGGAGTTTTTACTAGCAATTCGATGTATTCTATGTCAAAAAAAGGATGAAGATTTTCAACAAAAGGCCGCTCTATTTTCACTTCTTTCATATAAATCTTTCTAATGCCCACCATCATCATAAAATAAAAATATTTTTCAGAAAGCTTATACT
>CAMPJM010000571.1 GCA_946886805.1 uncultured Flammeovirgaceae bacterium
CTTCCTTTAACAACTCCATCATCAATACTAAAATAGGAAGTATCAAACATAACATTTCTCTCTCTGGAAATCTCCGGCACTTTCATGATTTTGTACGCGCTGTCATTAAAGGCTACCAGCGCTTCTTTTCCCTGGATCATAGAAGAGGGAAAGTCAAAAGGCGAATATTGAGAAGTAGCATCAAGAAAATAGGTTTTACCGGAATTAATATAAGTGGCAATCATATGATTGTCTACCAAAGGCGTAGGTGTTTCGGAATAGGAATAAGGAATATCTCGTGTACCTATCCAGGTAAAATAGGATTCAATTCCGGCCAGGTGCATCATGTTTACTAAAATACTGGACATATCTTTACAATCACCAAACCTTTTTTCCAGCACATAGGCACTATTATGAGGAATCAACCCTCTCATACCTTCTTCAAAAGCAATATATTTTATATTCTTCTGCACCCAATAAAAGATCCTCTTCACTTTTTCTTTCTCTGTTGCCGCTCCTTTTACCAACTCATTAACAATCTCCTGAAGTGCCGCATTTTCCTGATGCGCAAGTCCTGATATAAAAGTCCTATACCAGGCATAAAGATCATCAGGGGAAGAAAGCACCTTCACAACCTTTCCTTTGCTATCGGTATACGATCGAAAAATCAAATTCGCATGAGGTGTGTAATATCTTATTGTCGGGCTGCCACTTTCACTTTTAATTTTATCGGAATTAAAGACTTCATAAATATACTTTATCCTTGTTCCAACATTCTCCTGTGATACTTTTACTGCTTTTTCCAGATCATGAAGAAGTTGGATATCTATATCCACCCCTTTATCGACAGTTACGGTATACCTACCATGAACAATTGGCACGTAAGTCCTAAACAGATAAGAACCGACGAACCGTGCGTCTTTAATATTTTCTTCATATTCTAAAATTGTGTGAACTCCCGGAGCTATTGCAGGATAAATAAAATTAATAATCCGTGTGTCATCATAAAAAACATAGGAGTCTTTATCAAAAGATTCTTTAAAATCTTTTACCTCAATAGTTTTAAACTTTTTCTTGTGAGGAATTAAAGTAGCTGCTTTTATATTGTTGATCTTATAAAATAAGGAAGAATATACCTGATCTTTGGAATAAATATTTGATTGCTCGCCCAAATGCACCACTTCCTTAAAATGTTTGGAACGCACTACCACTGAATCAGCTACAATGGATATATCAATATCTTCATAATATTTATTATAGACAACCTGATCCTCAGGGTACTTTTCCTTTAAAGTGTTATAAATATCCGAAAAATCCTGACCTGGTAAGGAGTGAACACCTAATAGCCAAACAACTAAAACCAATACACTTTTTCTTCCCAAAATTTTAATATTCATTATCATTGCGGTAATATGTTCTATAGGTGAGTTTCCCATTCTGATCATAGCTTTCTTCCCAGCCTTCTTTTTCCCCAAAAAGATAAGCTGTCTTCTTTTTAATGACGCCGGTCTCGTAATATTCAACCACCGTTCCATGGATTTCTCCATACTTGTAGGGTGACTGCTTTTTTAGTTGGCCGTTTGGATGATAATCTTCTTCCGGGCCTACGGTTTCTCCCACTTCAATAGTTCTCTTAGACATTATCTGACCCGAAGGATAATAATAAATCTCATTGCCATCCAAAAAACCATATTTATATTGTTGCTCTACCGAAACCTGAGCGTTTGGATAATATGCTTTTATGTTGTCAGTGGAAGCATTGACATTGATATACTCTGTAAAGGCTCCGGTTTCGTTCAAATACCGATAGCTTTCTATCCCATATTTATCATAGACCTTATCTATCTGAATAGTGCCATCCGGGGCATAGTAAATTCTTCCGGTTTTTTCGCCTGCTTTATATTTCACTACCGACATCGGCTTTCCATTCTTATAGTAGTCTATTCGTTCTCCATCAATTTCTCCTTCCTTAATATCTATTTTGGTATCAGGCAAACCAGATTCAAGATACCAGCTCCAGACACCATTCTGCTCATCATCATCATAATTACCTTCTGATTTTAAAATGCCGTTATCGTAATAAGATTTGAAAATACCATTCTTCTCCCCATGTTTTATAGGTGTGTGAGCTGATAATTCACCATTTTTATGGTAAGTTTTAATATCGGAAGCATCTTCATTACATAGCGTTTCCATTTCATACCTCAGTTTTTTATCTGAAAAATGAAGTACATACTTTCCTGTGCCATTGTCGAATTGCGACTCCATAATGGTCGCACCCAATGTGTCGTACTGAGTATTTAAGCTCAGCGAGCCATTATCATAAACATTTTTAAACAGGAGACGGCCACTCTTGTCAAAAGCTTCATAATTGCCATGAACTTCTCCATTGAGGTAATATTGTTTGTAAGAAACCGTACCATCAGGCAGATAATCTATCCAGGTTTGCTGCTGCACGCCATCCACTACCCAACCTTCATATTTTACCTGTCCATTTTCATAATGATTTTTATAATAGCCATTCTCAATCCCATCTTTATAGTGTGAGGAGACAGACAATTGACCCGACTCCTGGAAAGATTGGAAAGGACCATTGTAGTTGTTGTCCTTAAAGTTCACCACACTTCTCTTTAGCCCATTATGAAAATAATAGGTAAACTTTCCGTTCTTTTCTCCCTTTTTATAGCTCCCTTCAAAATTTAATACACCATCCGGGTAGTAGGCTTTGATCTCAAAGTCTCCTTTTTTATCCGAGGCTTCACTTAATACCTCCTGATTTTCATCGTAAAATTTATATCCAACCAAAAGATCATTTTCGTAATTGAATTCGTAGTGGAGCTTTCCATCTTCTGTATAATATTTCGAAATGCCACTAAGCCGTCCTTCTTCGCCAAAAACTTCCTCAGAAGACACACTTCCATCAGGATTATAATAAGTCCAAATGCCGGTCTTATACCCATTCTCATACTTCCCTTTGAACTTGTCCTTACCATCCTCAAAAAACCCTAGCCATTCACCTGCCAAATTTTCATCTTTATACTGACCCCTTTGATGTAGCTGCCCATTCTTGTGATAATAAAAATAGGGACCTTCTAATTTACCAGCCACATAAGAATAAACCTCTTTCTTATTTCCGTTCTTATAATAATACGTAAATACGTCTTTCAGCTCTCCTTCTTCATAAGTATAGTCACTATTTATTTCTCCTGACGTATAATAGGTTGTTCCCTTGCCGTGTCTCAATCCGTTTTTGTAAACCAGCGTTTCTTTTAATGGTCCACAGGAATAATAAATATTAACCGATCCTTCTATTTGATCGTCCGTGTAAGGGATCTCATTTTTAATATTTCCGTTTTCATAATAATACTTGAGCAGTCCATGAAGATTTCCTTCTCCATTGTACAGCTCCTTCTTTTTTAAGGTACCGTCTTCGTAGAAGTATTGCCACTCTTTGGTTTTTTTTCCATTTTCGAGATATTCACCTTTGGCCATTTCTACCCCATTAGGATAGAGAAATACCCATGGTCCGTAATAATTATCCTCGCTTTTTTGATTTCCAATAGCATTGAGCTTATGACTATCGTAGTACCAGAAGCTATAAACGCTCTCTGAGCCATTTAAATTTGCTAAGTTTTCACTTCTGAACGCCTTTATGTGAGCATTAGCCAGAGCGTAGAACTTGTCCAAATCCTTTTTATTCGATTTCAGCCATTTATTTACGCCTTTATCAT
>CAMPJM010000572.1 GCA_946886805.1 uncultured Flammeovirgaceae bacterium
TGGGTAGCCAAACAGGACATTAAGCAGGCACTTACTTTTATGGAAGTGAACGTGCTTTTTGAAACATTAAAGGTTGAATTAGAAGCTACGGTAGTAAAATAGCCTTAAAAAGGAAGACCCGGACATTTTCGGGTTTTCCTTTTTGGAAAACATCCGGAGAAAAATGTCGGTGTTGGAAATCCATCATAACTTAGAAGACTTAGATGAGTACGAAAAATGCGATCGCATGAGATCACATGCAAGCCATAGCGAACCCCTAGTGTTTCTGAATTGCTTTTTTGCCTGAGTAAAAGTCTGATTTTCAGTGGGCGATCAAAGCGATGGCGGGTTCAGGGCTTTGCTTCCAATATTAAATTAAAGGGTGTTTCGGTTGCCCTTCTGAATTGATTGAAACCGGCCTCGCGAATAAGGTTTCCCAGCCTTTCTTCTCCTGCCTGTGCACCTAATGCGGTTCCCACTTCCTGTGAAAGAGAGTTGGCGCAGCATATTGTTGTGGAAAATGCGTAGAACAACCTTCCCACCGGATTGATGTTATCCTCCAGTTTATTCCCGGCATAAGGCTCAACCAATAAGAGGGTTCCGTCTTTTTTTAAGGCCTTATGTGCTCTTTTGGCAGCGCCAAGTGGGTCGCCCAGATCATGAAAGCAATCCATGAAGCAAATCAGATCGTAATCTTCACCAGGAAAATCCTTGGCTGAAAAAACATCAAAGGAAACACGGTCTTCAACTCCTGCCTCTTTGGCGCGTTCACGAGCGATTTCTATTGATTTACTATGATAATCAAATCCGAAAAACTCGGAATTGGGATAAGCTTTGGCCATCACGATAGTAGATGCCCCGTGACCACAGCCCAGGTCAGCTACTTTGCCTCCGGACATCAATTTTTCTTCTACGCCTTTCAAAGCCGGAATCCAGCTTTTAGTCAAGTGGGCTTTATATCCCGGCTTAAACGTGTATTCGGTTCCATAAAACAGGCGATGATCATGTTGGTGCCAGCCAATTCCCTTGCCGGTTTTGAAAGCTTCAACAGCCTTGTCTTCATCTGCCCACATGGAAGGCACGCCTTCTACCATGCCAGGAACCAAGTAAAAAGGGCTTTCCGAATTGGCGAGTACCATGGCTTGTTCAGGAGGCATTTCATAGGTGTTATTGGCAGCACTATACTCGACGTAGCCTCCCGCTGTCTGGTTGTTTAACCATTCACGTACATAGCGTTCTGCAGTGTCAGTTTTTTCGGCAAGTTGGGCTGAGGTAAGAGGACCTGCATCTTGCATGGCTTTATACAGGCCAAGCCGGTAACCTATTGCCGTCATAACGCCTGAAACCATGGCTCCAAAGTCACTAACAAACTGACCGAGAAAGGCGTTAAGTTTTTCCTCATTCACTTGAGCATTTTCTACTGTTTCAGATTTTTGATTTTCCATAATGAGTTATTCTTAAAGATTTTTTTTGAATTTGTAGATTTGTCTTGTATTATATTTTGGCGTTTATTTTTTTTCTTATGTCTGATTTGTCATTTTCATGTTGTTAATACGAAATTAGGGACAATTGTGAGGCCGCGCATCGGTGAAAACACCCAATTTTAATAGTTTCAAAAGATGGGTGTTTTGCACCATTCAACTGATTGGTATTTATAAGTAGTTCGAAGAATTACTTGGTTGTAATAGTAATATGAATTCGAAACAGGTATACCCTCTGACACCTTTTAGTGGGAAGATCGAATCCTCCGTTGTTGTGACGCCAAGTTTCCTAAAACTTTGCTTATTTTTTATTAATGAAAAGAGTAGGAGCGTGTCCTCCTGAGGACAAATGTTATAAGGAAGTATAGAGCGTTAGGATCATAAAATGTTAATACTAATTGCTCGTGAAAGGCACTGCAAGTTTGCTCATAGGGCCGTTGAAAACTGCTACCAAAAAAAATATCGTTAAATGAGCTGATGCTCATATGCATAGGCTGTTACAGCTGAACGGGAGCTTACATCCAGTTTAGTGAAAATATTGCTGACATGACGTTCTACAGTCCTTTCGCTAATAAACAATTCATCAGCAATCGCCTTGTTGGTTAGACCCTGAGCAACCTGACGAAGTACTTCCAATTCGCGATGGGACAATCGGTGGGAATTCCCTGTACGCTTGGTGGTAAGAAAAGAATCAACACGAGAGATATCAGGTATAGCCCCAAGTTGACGGAAGGTAGATTTGGCTGCTTCAAATTCCATCTTTGCGGTATCCATGTCTCCTAATGCTTGATAGGCCTTTCCAATGAGTACCCTAATCCTTGCAATCTCATAGGGTGCAGCGAGCTCTTCAAAAATTGACCATGCGTTGCGCAATTTGACCAAAGCCTTTTGAGTTTCTCCTTCATACAGGAGTACGGCACCATCCTCTTTGGTAGCCAATGCTTTTAACAGTGCGGCATTTAGACCATTTGCAATATCCACCAGCTCATCTGCAGCTTGCCTGGCCCGTTGCGGATTGTTTGTGGCCAGCATGATTTCAATATAGGCAGTAAGGATGCTCAAACGGTTTTTTGGGTTTGTGGTTTCTTTTATTACACTTTCGATTGATGTTTTGGCGGTGTTGATATGACCCTGAGCCAGCCGCAAGAGGGCAAGACCGGGGTTTGTTTTTTGTCCCCATTGGATAGCCTGGCGATAGGCTTCCTCAGCTTTCTCAAATCCTCCCCGTAGCCTGTGGAGTTCACCAAATTGATAGAATGCGGCACTGGTTCCTGGCTCGGATATGGATTTTGTTAAAAATTCTGTAGCCTTGTTGGCTTCCTCAATGGCCTGGGACCATTCGCCATGCAGTTGCATGACTACCGAGCGGCGCACCAGACATTCGCCACGAAAGGGGATTAATTGAGGTTGAGCGTCACACCATTCACTCAGTGCTTCCGTCCATTGGTGCGCCCTGTTTAGATCAAAAATTTCAAGGCAGGTTTCTATTACAGCACAGTAAATAATTCCTGCGAAAATGGGCGATATTTCACCGGCATCAACTGCGGCCATGGCTTCATCAAGTAATGCTACGCCTGCCCGTGCTTCTTCCAATCGTACTAATGCCTGACCCCGACCCAGGCGAGAGAGTGTTTTGAGGTCACGATCCCTGAACCGATCTCCAATTTGTCCAGCTTGCTCGAAGGTAGCTAAAGCCCGCTTAGGGTTTTCTTCGCGGAGAGACTGTAAAGCCAAGGGCAATAGGAGGTAGCCTTCTTCTACACATCCGACTGGACACTCGTCAAGCAATGAACGTGCGCGGGCAATCCAGCCACCCCCACGGGCATAATCGCCTTTGTGGAACAAAGCAAAACCTATCTGAAATGCGCAACGAACCGCCCGCTCTGTATTTCCCCCTTTTAAATAAAGCGTATGCGTACGAGACCAAATACCATTGCTTTCAGCCAAGTTCCCGGTTAGATAAGCGGCGGTAGCCAGTAATTCGAGGTCTTCGACATCAAGAGGGGACTCCATATCAGCATCGGACAGTTGATTATAAGCATCTTGCCATGCACGTTGCCTAAACGCTTCTCTGCCTCGTTCGAGTGTTTTCTTATTAATCATGCCTCTGCTGTTAACTAGCTGACTTGGATTGTTAATTACTGGAATAAACAACCTAATATTTAAAATAATTGACTCAAGTTTCGCAATATCCGTTTTGTCACAATTTTTGCTTCAAAAGGCAAAAATTCCGCCAAAACTACAT
>CAMPJM010000573.1 GCA_946886805.1 uncultured Flammeovirgaceae bacterium
AACTTTAAATAAATATACAACCCTTTATTCTAATTCGTAAATATAAGTAACCCTTCTTTTCAAAAAATTTGAATTATCAGTAATTACTCAATACCACAACGCCGTCATTCCTGAAACCTGACGGTAGGAAGGTTATCAGAAATCCCCTTTCTTTAGCAGTAATATTGGGGATTTCGGATATTTACTTCGTTTCTCTTCGTAAATTCCGGAATGACGAGCTATTTTATATTTCACTATATCTGAATAGTTACGAATTTTAAGTAAAACGTACTAGAGAATTTAAGGCTTGATATGAAGACGAAGCGAGCTAGCTCAAATTAACTTTATAAAATTCTTAGGCTCTTAGATTAAATGCTGTAAAAAGTGCGTTAGTAAAAAGAGCTGCTTTATGGGCAGTCAAACTTTTAGCCTGGAAATGGAGTTTACAAAAAGAAATTGTTTATAAAATCTAAAAGGTTGGACAAATTTGTAAAAAGAGTTAATTTTAAGTGTAATTAATTGATTTTTATTGCATTTATCAGATATTGGTAAGAATACAACGATAAAAAAAAAGTAAGCACGTATCTTCGTTGAACTTTTTAAGTTGTGCGAATTGTTGGCTTGGCTAATATACAGTATACAACTTAGGGCTTGTTACGAAATAAGTTGTACAAAATAGAGGCAGTTTTTTTGTTCTTTATCAAGGCGTAAAATATGAGAATAGCCATAGCTACTTAAGGATTTTACAACGTAGAAAAGGGACAAAAAACAAGTATAAATGTTGAAATTATTTTATATCAAGCCCTTATAGTGAATTGATTAAATTATTAAAAGAGTTGAAGATATTTTAAGGGCGCTGTTTAACATGAATGATAAGAAAAAACTACTAAAAACATTTATTAAGATTTCCGTTTTAACCATAATATTTATTGCCGGTGCATTTCCCATTTCACAGAATACCGCTAAGCAGTTAAAAGATTTCTATTCTGAACCGCCTGCTTTTCTAAGGGCCTCACTAAGCCTTGAAAATGAATATTCGTATTTGTACGATTTAAAACAAGTCGACTCCGCCGTTCATGATCTTCTAGAGGATTGGCGTATTGCTGGAGCATCTGTAGCAATTGCACGAGAGGGTAGATTGGTCTATGCCAAAGGGTTTGGTTACGCAGATAAGGAAACAGAAGAGGCGGTATCCCCTAATCATGTTTTTAGAATTGCCAGTGTTTCTAAATTAGTAACCGCAGTTGCAATAATGAAACTTTCTGAAGAAGGTAAGTTGGATTTGGATGACAACGTATTTGGTGAAGAAGGCATTTTGAACGATTCAATCTATCTGGAAATCTCCGATAAAAAAATGAAGGAAATTTCCATAAGGGATTTACTTTATCACCAGGGTGGATGGAGTTCAAGAACTGCTGATCTTATGTTTGAACCAGTAATGGTAGCAAAAGCTATGAATACACCAGCACCAGCAACTCCTGAGACAATAATTCGGTATGCTTTAAAGAAGAGATTGCCTTATAAACCAGGTACGGTATATAGCTATTCAAATCTTGGCTATACAATCTTAGGAAAAGTTATAGAAAAAGTTTCGGGTTTTGGATATGAAGAATACGTTTCTGATTACGTTCTTGAGCCTTTGGGTATTTATGGCATGCAGATTGGAGGGAATTTAAAAGAAAATAGATGTGCCAACGAGGTAACTTATTATGATTATGAGGGATCTGGTTTAAGATTATCATGTTATGGAACAGGGGAGATGGTGCCGAAAACTTACGGCGGAACAAATATTTCTGCTTTAAGCGCCGCCGGAGGATGGGTAGCCTCTCCTGCGCAGATGATGCAATTACTTATGGCCATTGATGGATTCGAAAGTAATCCTGATATCTTATCTGAAGAAAGTATAAAAGAAATGACCACTCCTGCTAAGCCAATAAGAACCGGAATGGGCTGGATGTACATAAATGATGACGATTGGGTAAGGACTGGTACATTGGCTGGAAGTTCTGCTCTTTTGGTAAGAAGGGATGACGAAACCAGTTATATGGTGGTAGTAAATACCAGCACCTGGACAGGACCCAGATTTACGGGTGAAATAAAAAGAACGATGGAAAAGGCTTTGGAAGAGGTTGATTCCTGGCCCGCTCATGACCTTTTTGAAAAGAAAGTTTTTGAAGTCTCTTCTTCCTCACAAATTTTTTGAACGTAGATTTCTAGATCGGTCTATGACTTTAATTGATAACTGAGGTTACCTCATTTGTCTATTTTAAGTGCAGTGTTGATTTTTTCTTCGGTTAAGGGCTTAATAATATAGCCCGCCACCGAAAATTTCTTTGCCCGCTCGTAGTCTTTAAAATAATTTGAAGAAGTTAGGATAAATACCGGAATGTCTAATTTCTTTTCTTTTCTAATTTTCTCAAAAGCTTCCAGGAATTCAAAGCCGTCCATAACGGGCATGTTCAAATCCAGGAATATAATCTCCGGATTGTCAGAATTTTGAAGATTTAGTATTTCGATTCCTTCTTGTCCATTGGTCGCAATCAAAACCTCATCAACTATCCCCATTCCTTGAATCAAAAATTCGTTGAGAAAGTTACTTGTTTCATCGTCATCTATTAATAGAACCTTTTTGAATTTAGTCATTTAAATTGGTTGACCCTGTATTAAGCTAATCGCGTAAATAATAAAAAATATAAGTACAAATATGAAATATTGTTTAGAGATGTGCAATATTTGTTTAAAGTAAGAGCAATTAACGTGTATCTTGAAAGGTTTTTAAAAGGTAAGGTCAAATTAAATTCACTTGCTAGAATTAAGCGTAAAAATCCATAAAAAGGGATCAAGCAACAATTCTGGGGAGCGTTTGCACAAAAGCTTGATTAACCCTGAATGAACACAAACGGCATCTAAAGACAATTAACAAATTTTAAAGATTTTTTCACCAAGGATGTCAAAAAAGATGCGACAGGGTGCTGAGCTATTACTTCCTCTGAAGCATGCTTTTCGACCCAGTTTATGGATTTTCAACCTTTGATTTAATCTTTGGGTCAGCGGAGCCCGTGCGGATGAAATCGGGTTGTAAATCCAAAAACGAGGCCACCCGGCCAGAGGGTCACGAAAACTAAATTGTAGCAGAACCCTAGGTCGTCTAGCAGATAATTTGCAGCCTAAGTTAGAGATTAAGATTTTCTGGAGGCACTCCCCAACTTTTCCGCTTGATCCATAAAAAGTCATTAAGCGCCCGGCTTTAAAATAAGCGCACGAGATTAGGCATGTGTGCGTAATTGATATTGGCCGTTCTGTCTATTTCCTCAAGATCTTTTCCTTAAATCTAATATATTTTATGGTTCCATAAACCACTATAACAACAGCACTGATAGCAAAAAATGCTGAAAGAATTATAAAGGCTACGGAGGAATAAAATTTGAAAACAAAAGCACTGAGTCCCACCAAGGCTAAAGCAGAACGATAGTAGGACATCAAGGTTCTTTCATTTGCCATTAGTGTCCTGATTTTAGCAAATATGTTTCTTCGGTAATCGGCTCCTTTGCTTCCCGGTGGAATCGGTTTGATGCCCTTTAGGGTGTTCTTTTTTTGTTCCTTCAATTTCAACTTTATTTCAGATAAACATTATAACTGATTTTAATAATATGTAGCTCGGCGTTTTTTTTCGGCATTTACCAAAAAGCAAAAGGATAATTTAAATAATTTTAAAATAATTTAATA
>CAMPJM010000574.1 GCA_946886805.1 uncultured Flammeovirgaceae bacterium
AAAAAAACAATATAGCTATAATAATGTCAGCCTTTCAGGCTTATTCTTTTAAAAGCGATTTTCCTGGTCCGACCGCTGTATAATTGAAGAAGAAGTATATTTCGATATATCTGGCACTTTCAGAAATGGGCGGTCGGACGGATGAGTGGTATTGACATCACACTAATAGTTAGGTAGGTTGATCTTGGAAAAGGAAGTCTTTGATGTATGTAACTTCCCAGAAGTAGAATTAAGCAATATAGACTTCTTGGGAGAACGTTTTCAAAAACCATAAAAGGGAGATTCTCGCTGTAGTTTTGAGGGATCCCCCCGAAACAAGTTCGGGACAGGCAGGGAACAAGTCCGGGAACGTGTGTTATGGGTTGTTTTTCAGTTATTTAAGCCATAGTAAAATTGTAATAAGAAGAATGATTCTTAAACTAAGCTAAAAAATAGAAGCACGTTCCCGGATTTAATTCTCCGAATCGAGTCAGGAGTCTTTCAAACGGGATTTCTTTACTTTACCTGTAATTTATGATTTAGAAAGCTTTTTTTCAGTAAAAAGATATTTTGATATTTACTTCCCAAATTTTCCACTTGATCCCAAAAGTACTGCTTCACACCTCTTTTACATTTGGAAATGAAACTCTCAGTCGGGCTTATTCAAAAAAAAAGGAGGTGAGTCTACGTTTGGCCCAACCTCCTTTTTCGTAGAAGTTTTAAATTTTGTTCCGAATTAGATTACACCTTCCAAAACGTCTTTCATCGGTACTCTTTGACCGTCTTTGTAAGGAACAATCCAAGCATCTTTTACGCCCATTTTCCTTAACTCTTTCTTAAATTTGTCAGCCTCCCAGTAATCAGCAAAGTTACCCAAGGTATATTTTTGGGTTCCATCTGCCCCTGCTTCTGTGCTCATATCTTCGCTATTAGCAGTGTAAGAAGATAAGTCGTTGTTTGCATAAGCACCAATCTGAACCTTGAATACTACTCCTTTGGCAGAACGGGTAGAATTTTCATCTTCAGAAATATCCTTGGTGGTAAAATCTTCCACCTGAGTCTCCAGACTGTTTACTTTATCCTGAAGTTGGGCTATACGAGCATTTTTTTCACTTAGAGTCGATTGCAAATTAGAAACCTGACTGTTCATGCTATTTACTTGTCCTTGTAAAGCACTATTTTCCTCAGTCATGTTTTTAAAATCCTCAGGCTCCATGCTTTTCAATTTTTTCTTCCACTCCTTTTTTTCTTGTTTTGAAAGCTGGGCGGAAACTTCTGTAGCGGCAAAGAGGCAGCATATTACCGCCATCATTAAAATTTTATTTTTCATTTTTCTTTTTTGTTTTAGCTAATAGCCAGTAGACTCTTAGCTATTCGCTTTTAAACTGTTATTAATCTCAAAATTGTTAAATCGCTGACAATGTACGTATTGAAAAAATAAGAGAAAATTAAATTTTAACGAATAACATACCTATAACATACTTTACTGCATTTATTCGCTTATTTCATGCAGGTAGTCAAAAAGCAGGAACTTCTGCCTGAGCAGCATCAATGTTATTGGAGATCCCCTTTATTTTAAACTGCCAATCATATTTTTTGGTACCACCCACTCGTCAAACTGTTCGTTGGTTAAAAGCTCCAAAGAAATAGCTGCTTCTCTCAAAGTCGTCCCTTCTTTATGGGCTTTCTTCGCTATTTTTGCAGCGTTTTCATAGCCAATATGTGGATTTAAAGCTGTTACCAGCATCAGCGAATTTTCAAGATTTTTTTCAATGATCGGGTGGTTTGGCTCGATACCGACAGCACAGTTTTCATTAAAGGATGCACAGGCATCTCCTAATAGTCTGCCGGCTACAAGAAGATTGTAGATCATAACAGGTTTAAAAACATTCAGCTCGAAATGGCCATTCATCCCTCCAACAGAAACGGCGGCGTCACAACCTATTACCTGCGCACAAACCATTGTCAATGCCTCACATTGTGTAGGGTTAACTTTGCCTGGCATAATCGAAGATCCCGGTTCGTTCTCTGGTATGAGTATTTCCCCAATTCCGCATCTTGGCCCTGATGCAAGCATTCTGATATCATTTCCTATTTTCATTAAACTAACAGCCAACTGCTTTAACGCACCCGATGTACCTACAATCGCGTCGTGAGCGGCAAGAGCTTCAAACTTGTTGGGAGCTGTTTTAAATGCTTGTCCTGAAATCTCGCTAATTTTCTTTGCCACCAGTATGTCATAACCTTCAGGGGTATTCAAGCCGGTTCCAACAGCAGTACCACCGAGAGCAAGCTCAGAAAGATGTTCGAAAGTGTTTTTCAACGCTTTTATTCCGTGGTCGAGCTGTGCTACATAGCCGGAAAACTCCATCCCAAGAGTTAAAGGAGTAGCATCCATAAAGTGGGTACGCCCTATTTTAACCACTGCAGCGTTAGCTTTTGCTTTTTGGTCTAGCGTATTTCTAAGAGTTTCAATTTTTGGAATAGTATCTTCTGCCAATAGTTTATAAGCAGCAATGTGCATGGCAGTGGGGAAGGTGTCATTCGAAGATTGTGATTTGTTTACGTCGTCGTTAGGGTGAATTTTTTTCTTTTCATCCTCTAGTTTTCCCCCCGCCAAAACGTGTGCCCTATTTGCAATTACCTCATTGACGTTCATATTAGATTGCGTGCCAGATCCCGTTTGCCAGACAACCAGGGGAAACTGGTCATCCAAATCACCGTTCAGAATTTCATCGCAGACTTTTCCTATCAATTCAGATTTTTCCGCTGATAATACTCCTAATTCTGCGTTTGTACGCGCAGCAGCTTTTTTTAAAATTGCGAATGCCCGGATAATCTCCATTGGCATACGCATAGAATCTCCACCTATTTTGAAATTATCTTTGGATCGTTGGGTTTGAGCTCCCCAATATTTTTCGGCAGGCACCTCTACCTGTCCCATAGTATCTTTTTCTATCCTGACGTTCATGAGTTATTATAGATTTTATCTTTGAAAAAAATTTGGAATGAGATTTGCATATCTTTATCAAATAACATTTTAGTTCAAATATAATTACTAAGGTGTTGAAAAACTAAAACGTAAACCTAAATATACCACCATGAAAAATTTTACATACTTGGGGATAATGCTCTTCTTCCTTTTTGTTTTTGGTATTACAAGTGTATATGCACAAGAGCAGGAAGGTACCACGGTAGAGCATTTTGACAATCCAAAATTTAAAAAATGGGCTGATGAGCATCCGAAGCATGCAAAGCGCTTTTATAATTTGGCAGAAAAACACCCTGAAGCTGCGCGGTGGTTCTATAATGAAGCAAAAGAAAATCCTCAGGAGGCAAAAAGGTTGTTTAGAGAAGCCAGAAAAAATCCTGAAGCAGCAAAAAAAGCTTACAAAGCAGCTAAAAATAATCCCACCAAAGCAAAAAGAGCTGTAAAAGGATCTAAGGACAATCCTGAGAAAGCAAAAAAGGTTTACAAAAAGAAGAAAGAGAATAACAAAGCAGGAAAAAATAATTCCCAGGAGTAGAATATTGGCATTTAAAAGATTGTAGTGGATAGTGGTTAAGGGCTTGTAAAAAAATAAGTTGTGAGTTTATACTTGTTTTTTTGCTCTTTCTCTGCGTTATAATCCGCCAGCTGGCGGATAAATAGCTATGGCTATTCGTAGATTTTATGCCTTAATAAAGAACAAAAAAACTAACTCTATCCTTTACAACTTAT
>CAMPJM010000575.1 GCA_946886805.1 uncultured Flammeovirgaceae bacterium
TGAACGAAAATATTTTAAGCTACTCCAGGGTTTTTGGAGAAATCCATAACCTGAATGTGATTGGAGGCTTTACATACCAGACACAACAGAATAAATTTTCGAACATTAGCGTGAGTGGTTTTTCGGGCAACACCACAGAAAATTATGATTTAGGTGCTGCAGAAACTGTTAATACCCCCAATTCCGGTATTGCTGAGTGGACACTGATATCTTATTTGGGCAGGGCTACCTATAGCTTAAATGACAAATACCTGTTCACGGCCAGTATCAGGGCTGATGGTTCGTCAAGATTTGGTGCTGACAATAAATGGGGCATTTTTCCTTCGGCAGCGGTTGGCTGGAGAATTTCCGATGAGGGCTTTATGGAACAGGTCGGCTTTATTGATAACCTCAAATTGAGAGCAAGTTATGGCATAACTGGAAATACAGCCCTTTCTCCTTATCAGTCATTGGACAGGATCAGTTCTGTAAAAGCGATATATGGGAATATGGCAGATGAAATCGGCTATGTTCCATCGGGAATTTCTAACAGCAATCTGAAATGGGAAACTACCAAGCAGGTTGACATAGGAGTAGACTTGCACGTTTTGGAAAGTCGGCTGCGCTTTACGTTTGACTATTATAAGAAAAATACCACTGACCTATTAGCGTCGGTGCCTCTGCCTCGCTCAGTAGGTTTTGCTTTTATACTTCAGAATGTAGGGGAAATTCAAAACAAGGGCTATGAATTTAGTCTGGATGCTGATGTACTGACAAATGAATTTAAATGGAGCCTTAGTGCCCAATTGTCTTCCAATAAAAATAAAATTATAGCCCTCTCCGGTGGAAGTGATATTTATGGAGACGAGCTAAATCTTTTCCGTTCGAGCATGAACATTGCCCGGGTAGGTGAATCATTTGGCTCATTTTATGGACTTCAGGAAGACGGACTGGATGAGGAGGGATTTATCAAATATGTAGACGTTAACGATGATGGTTTAATCAATACCCTGGACAGAGTGATAATAGGAAATCCTTATCCTGACATGGTATTTGGGTTTAACAACCATTTTTCTTACAAAAATTTTGAACTCAGCATCTTTTTTCAGGGCGTGCACGGCAATGAGATTTTCAGAGCAACAGAAGGTACCAATTTGAATTCATTTCAGCGGGGTACCAATCAGTTTGCTGAGTTAATGGGCAACTACTGGACAGAAGAAAATCCTGATCCTAACGCTAAATATCCAAAAATAAGCTCAGCTACGCTGATAGATGTGTCGGACAGGTTCATAAAAGATGGAAGCTACCTGAGACTTAAATCGTTGAAACTTGCTTATAATTTGCCTATCCAATCCTTGGGAATTAATTGGCTTAGCGGCGCTCAAATTTATGTGTCAGGAACCAATTTGTTGACCTTTACCAAATATCCTGGTATTGATCCTGATGTAAATACAACGGGTTCCGATTCTCAAAACGTTGGTAATCGTTTGCGTACTGGCATAGACCAGAGTGCTTATCCATCTGCAAAAATGTATGCGGTAGGTGCAAAACTTAATTTTTGAAACAGCAAATCCTAAAATTATGAAAAAAATCATTATACTTTCTATATTTATTGTTTTCCTTTCCGCCTGTGAAGATGCTTTGCAGGAAATTCCTAAGGACTTTGTCTCCAGGGCGAATTTTTATCAAAATCAGGCTGATGCTGAAAGTGCGATTGCCGGTGTTTATTCTTCCTTCGGGGGGGAATATTATGGGATCAACTTTTATCTGATGGAGGAACTGCACTCCGATTATATTTTTGGCCGTGGGTCACAAGCTCCCATCACCGCATTTGATCAGGTATTGGATAGAACCAGCATAGGGCGGGCTGCTAGCAGTTGGGCTACGCTGTATCAGGCAATTAACCGCGCCAATGCAGTATTAAATAACGTCCCCGATATTGTTGATATGGATGAAAACGCAAAGACAAGAATTCTGGCTGAAGCGCATTTTCTAAGAGCAATGGCTTATTTTAACCTAGTCAGGAATTGGGGGCCGGTGCCCATCAAAGTAAACGAAAGCGTTGACGTGAGCGAGATTGCCTCGCCACGGGAACCTGAAAGCAAAGTTTATGAATTAATAATTGAAGATGCTTTGATAGCAGAACAGGGTTTACCTGAAACTGTTGGAACTGAAACGGGCAGGGCCTCTAAATGGGCGGCAAAAATGTTATTGGCACAGGTTTACCTCACCCTTAAAAACTGGTCCGGTGCGGCAGAAAAGTCAGAAGATGTGATTAGTAGCGGCCAGTTCAATTTGGTACTGGTTGAGGAATCAGATGATTTTTATAAAATGTTTGCTTCCGAAACACACCCTGAGGACATTATGTCGGTACATCATTCAGAAACGAAAAATTCTGAGCTGCCTACTTATTTGCACAGGGGCAACACCATTCCCTATAATTACTCCAGCATGGGATATTATGCATGGTTGCCGGATACAACTTCTTTTATAGGTGAAGAATGGGATGACGCAGACCTGAGAAAAGGTTTTAACTTATATACGGAACACCTTGATGAAAACGGAAATACAGTACCTTTACCGGACACTTCGCCTATATTGTTTAAAAAGTTTACCACCAATGCGGATGGCCTGAGCATTTACAGTGTGCCCATCTACAGATATACAGAGGCCTTTTTGATGTATGCAGAAGCTGCGGCCATGGCCGAAGGCAGTCCATCTGCCCTTGCATTGGAAAGGTTGAATATAATCAGAAGAAGGGCCTATGGTTACGATCCTTTTGCGGCCTCCCCTGTAGATTATCCTGCCGACATGGGACTGGAGGAATTTAGAGACGTAGTTTTGGAAGAACGCGCTTATGAATTTTTGTTGGAAAGACGCCGTTGGTGGGACCTGAAAAGAACAGGCAGAGTAAAGGAAGCTTTTGCTGCATCAGGAAAGACCATCATTGACGAAAGGATGTTGTGGCCTATACCTGAAGATGAAATAAATAATAATCCTGCCATTGGTCAGGAAAATCAAAACCCCGGATATTAAATGAAATTACTTCCCATATTTCCTGATGCAACAATAATGAGAAAGTTGTTTTTTTTATTATGCTTTTCCATATTGCTGCACCCTCTGCATGCTCAGACGCAAATGGTAAAAGCGCTAAACGAGGGTAAGGACCAAATGGTGGTGGTGTATGGAACCAGCCTGTCGAGTGGTAATCATGGCCACGCATGGATGGGCGAAGTAGCCAGGCAGCTTAACCAGAAATATGGGAATCATTTAAAATATTCTTTATCGGGTAAAGGTGGGATGTGGTCCACCTGGGGAGTACAGCATCTGGAAGATAGTGTAATAGCGAAAAAGCCAGATGCTGTAATCATTGAATTTGGTATTAATGATGCCTTTCATAAATACAATACTTCTCCCGAGCTTGCCAGGCTGAACCTGGAATACATGATTGACCGCATACAGTTATATGATCCGGAGTGTGAAATTATATTACAGGTTATGAATATGCCTGTGGGAAAGTCTGCGACTTACCGACCAGATTTGAACAGTTATTATGACATGTACAGGACAGTGGCGAAAGACAGGGATTTGCTGCTGATTGATCATTACCCCAATTGGGAAGCAGTGCTTTCCAAGGGCGATGCGGTATTTCTGCAGAAAGTACCTGATGGAATTCATCCAAGTGATCAAAGTGGCAGGGAAATTATTGCCCCTCTGGT
>CAMPJM010000576.1 GCA_946886805.1 uncultured Flammeovirgaceae bacterium
TAGTAATCAATTTCGAGGATATTTATTTCGACGTGAACAAAGAAGAGCTAAGGCCGGAAGCAAAAAAGGTCCTGGATGAGCTAATAAACTTTTATAAAAGTAACCCTAATATCCAAATAGAGATCTTTGCCTTTACAGATACAACCGGAACTGATGATTATAATTTCCAGCTAAGTAAAAATCGGGGAAAATCGGCCTATGATTACCTTATCGCTGGCAATATTGATCCTTCAGCACTTGTAATTGAAGCGCAGGGAAAAGATGTGGCTGCTTTCTCGGGAATAGATCAGGTAAATTTACAATTGAACCGGAGGGTTGAGT
Organism: uncultured Flammeovirgaceae bacterium; assembly: GCA_946886805.1. The sequence goes on from CAMPJM010000576.1 coordinate 322, forward strand.
TTAGCATAGTTGGTGCAAGCAATCCCTTTTCTTCCACTATCAAAACTTATATTTTAAAGAAAAAAGTAACGCTAGATCAATTGGCCAAGGAAACGAGTAATTCAATAGACGAGTTAAAAGCCCTAAATGGCTTGACAACTAATTTTATTCCTGCCTTTACACCGGTTCGCATCAATTCACAGCAAGTTTTGGATCTTCCGGAATTATTATACAGGCTGCCCGACGAGCAAAAAGGAGAAGCAACTTTATGATAATCGAATGTCTATTTTTGAAGACTTTTGGACCTAAACTTTCTGCGGCCAAGGTGTCACTACGGAACTTTGGCCCTGTTGCGAAATAAGGTGTACAAATTAGAGGTGGTTTTTTTGTTCTTTACCAAGGCGTGAAATATGCGGATATCCAAAGCTATGTGTCCGCCAGCCTTTAGATAATCTGAGTATATTTCAACTCGTCCCATGCTGGACACACATATTGTGTAGCCTCCATACGGGTGGATGTGCGAATTTGAACGGTTGTACTTCTTAAACGTTGGCAGTCATTCTGAAGAACCGAACAGACAGAGGATTACCGATAAAATATTACCTTTACCAAAAATTGAAAAGTAGAAATAAATAATGAAGAATAAATACGTTGACTTTGTTACAGACGAGCATTTCCTGAATTGCATTGAAAATCTTCATAGTTCATATCTAAGGGCAAAAGCAGATATAAGCAAGAAAAAATTCTACAACAATAAAATCGACACCATTAAACTGACTTTTGACTCAAAATTCAATAAAATTGATGAAGAGAACATTATTGAAGTGGAGATTTTGAGACAGATAGACAAATCCATAAACAATTCTATCGGCACTTTTCACGAACAAATATTGGGAGGAATTGATAATTATGAAATTGGGATACTGAGCGGTTTTGACATAAAAGCCAAAGATGACACTTTATTTGCCGACATAAAGAACAAGCACAACACAATGAACAGCAGTTCGGCTGAAAGCTTGTTCCAAAAATTGGCTCGTTATGCAGATACTTATAAACAAGCAAAATGTTATTGGGTTCAGATATTGGCGAAAGGGAGTTTCAATGAAAATTGGATGGGTGAAATCAACGGAAAAGAATACAGCCACAGTCGGGTATTTAAAATTTCGGGCGACCAATTTTATAAATTGCTATCGGGGCAAGAAGATGCATTTCACCAACTTTACAAGGTACTTCCAAAAGCCATTGACGATTTTCTTAAATCAATCGGGGCGAGCAAGGAAATGGAAGAAAATTCCGCATTTGCAGAGATAAAAAACGAAGCCGATAAAAACAAGCGGAATGTATTGGACCAAATCACCTTTGAAAATTACAGCTATTATTTGAGTTTCGACAAATTGTAATATTGGTTCAAGAACTTGACTAATGAGTAGCCAACTTCACAACCCAAATTGACAGGAACTGCATTTCCAATCTGTTTGTATTGTTGGGCAATCGAACCTTCGAATTTCCACTCGTCTGGGAACGTTTGGATCCGGGCATATTCACGTATCGTAAAAGGGCGTGTTTCATCGGGATGGCATCGTTCGGTTTGTTTTTGAGCAGGACTGCAAGTGAGTGTTAAAGACGGCTCATCCCATCCAATCCTTCTCGCCATACCAGTTTTACCTCCCCCGAGATAAAAACTTCCGCCCATATACTCTTTTTGGATTTCTACGGGCAAATCACGCCAGTATCCTTTTGGTGGAACCAAATCAAGAACATCTTTTTTATATTTCGGATATTTGGAGCCTTCTGATCTTGGAACATCTGTATCGAATAATTCTCCTTTTTTTAAAGCATCTTCCAAATTGTAAATCCGTTTGTGAGGTTTGGGATATTCGTAATCAACGGGTATATCTTTTCGAACCCCAACTAAAATTAACCGTTCCCGTTTTTGGGGAACTTTATAGTTTATCGCTTTGAGTACTTGAGCAGGAACAACGTTATAACCAATCTCATCCAAAATTTCCATCATTCCCTGCAAAGTCTTCCCATTTTCGTGGCTCAAGAGTCCTCTAACATTTTCCCCGATACAAATTGGCGGGTTGACTTCTTGAACAACTCTTGCAAATTCATAAAAAAGCGTCCCACGCGCATCTGCCAATCCCAGTTTTTTCCCTGCATAACTAAATGCTTGACAGGGAAATCCACCAGTAACTACATCAACTTTATTGTGATATTCAGAAAAATCAAAGGCTTTGACATCCCCTTCCAAAACATTCCAATTTGGTCGGTTTTTTTTCAAAGTTTGACAAGCCCATTTGTCTATTTCATTCAAGGCAACGCATTTCAAACCCGCTTTTTCCATTCCCACAGCTAAGCCACCTGCACCTGCAAACAATTCCAACACGGAGTATTCATTTTCGGGTTCAACATAATTGGAGGTTTCTTCTTCAATCCCAACATCGTACAAATCGCCCAAGAACAGCTGTACATCCTCCTTTTTATACACCCTATAATTTGAGACAGGCTCACGCACAGCAACTAAAATGCCTTCATTATCCCATCTTCTAAGGGTTTCTTTGCTTTTTCCGATAAGCTCTGAAGTTTCCGTCAAAGATAAATATTCACTCATAACCAAGTTGTTAAACCTTATACATTGGTTACAAATATAAGGAGGAAATTGAAACCGACAAACAAAAAAGAATAAGAACCAATCGCCAATCGAGTAGCCCGCCGTGAGCTAAATTCTCACGACGAGGTGCTCACACCACTAAGCGTATGCTTCTCTCTGCATCAGGTGCGGGGCAAGCTGTACTGGGCGGTTCGTCAAGCATAGTATAAATCTTACCGGATGTATTTGGTAAGCAATTTTAGTAATCAACTCATCTCGAAATAGATTGCTCGTCTAAAGCTGTTGCAATCTCCTGCAATATTTTTGATCCAACCTAAGATAGCTTCATTGTACTATAGAAATGATAAGCATTGATTAGTTTGAGATTTAGATGTTTAAACATTTATAATTTGTATTTTTTTTATACCTGAAATTTTAATTTTAGATTTTTTTCAAGTAGTTTTAATCACTTTTTCATCAACCAAAATTTAAAGCAATGGTAAATTCAACTAGCTATCCCTACTCATTTGATTGCCAATTCATTAAATGATTTGCAGTTAGTATTAATTCATTTTATTTTTTCATGCAGGCTTTGACATGCCTAATAATTCAACATTCATAATTTCATGATTCCCTTTCGACTCCATCTATTTTTTCAATCCATAATTTATAATCCAACATTCATAATCTCTTATGCTATACAATCGGAACTAAGCATTGAGATTAACAATACTATAATACTATTAAGACATTTCATTTGTTTTCTTCAACCCAGCATTCACAATTTATAATTCAAAATCTATAA
>CAMPJM010000577.1 GCA_946886805.1 uncultured Flammeovirgaceae bacterium
AGGGGATTTAGGGGTTTTTAAGACGTTTTCCCCTTTTAAAAGATCTAGGGGTTTTCGTTTTCAGCTTCAGTGGATTTTCCCAAAGCAATACCTACAGAGCAGCTTTCCGCTTGCTATAAATCACTACTCCTAACCATTCCCTCACTACCACTAGCTATATAAAATTCACCACTTATAGCAATTGATTCCATCGTCCATTTGTAGGTTCTTTGCATTGTTTAGAATTAGTCTAAATAGTTACTGTGACCTTTGGACATTCGTCATGATTTAAATAGAGAGAGACGAAGCAGAGACACAGCAAATATGTTTCTTTAGGGCCTTAAAAAAGGCTTTAGGGGTAGCAATTTTTACAAATAACCATTAATTAATTCAAGAATATTAAATTTTAACTGAAGTGCGCCTAATTTATCTTTTTCTTTTTATTCCTCTTTTGCTCCTCGTCTTTTCCAGTCCTTCAATCGGGCAGTCTCAAACTGCTACCATTAACGGGTACATAAAAAACGGTAGGGGCGAATTGCTTCCTGGCATTACTTTATGGATTGAAGAATTGGGAAAAGGAGCCGCTACAGATGCTTCCGGATACTATAAAATCAATGGTTTGCCTGCGGGATCGCATAGTATTGTTGTCTCGGGAATTGGATATTTACAGCAGAAGCAAGAAATAGCACTTGTTGCCGGACAAAACCTCCTATTAGACCTGAGCCTTCAGGAAGCTACCACAGAGCTTGAGGAGGTCACGGTTTTAGGAAAAAGCAGCCTCCAGGAGACCAGGGAACTGGCTTACGAAGTCCAGGCAATCGATACCCGGGAACTGCACAATTCTACATTGGACTTGGGTGATGCATTGGACAGAGTATCAGGCGTCCGCATTCGGGAATCCGGTGGAGTAGGGTCAAGGATGAATTTTTCCCTGAACGGCTTTACGGGCAGACAGGTGAAATTTTTTATTGATGGGGTGCCAATGGACAATTTTGGTTCTTCTTTCCAACTGAACAATATTCCTGTAAATATTGCTGAACGCGTTGAAATTTATAAGGGTGTGGTGCCTATTTGGCTTGGTTCTGACGCATTGGGCGGCGCGGTCAATATAGTAACCAATCAAAATTTACGTACCTATCTCGATGCCTCCTATTCTTTTGGATCATTTAACACACACCGATCGGTTTTAAATGCGGGATACACCAGCAAATCCGGATTTACAGTTCAGTTAAATGCATTTCAAAATTATTCGGATAATAATTACTGGGTAAATGTAGATGTAGCAGACATTAACACAGGAAAATATTATCCCGATCAAAAGGTGCGCAGGTTTAATGACACCTATCACAACGAAACGATTATTTTCAATGTAGGGCTGGTAGATAAAAAATTTGCTGATAAACTCTTGTTTGGCATTACACTGGGAAAAAATTACGCTGAGATTCAAACAGGTGCTCGTTTGGTAAGTGTATTTGGAGATTTGCACAGGAAGGGAAATATCGTGATGCCTACGTTAAAATATCAGAAGAACAATTTCCTGACGAAGGGGCTCGACTTCTCTTTAAATGCGAATTATAATTTTGGGGAAGAACAGAACATAGATACCGTACATCGCAGGTACAATTGGTTTGGCGACTATAAAGAATATGATGGTGAAGGTAGCGAACGCTCCAGATCGCTATATAAATACAGTAATAATAACGGGATAATCACTGCTAATCTTAATTATCAGATCGATGATAAACAAACTATATCATTTAATCATGTATTCTCAACCTTTAACAGAAAAGGAAGTGATGAACTGTATCCTGAAAACGATAATTATGACCAACCCAGGATAAGCAAAAAGAACATCACAGGTTTAGGATACAAATATGAATTTAAGGAACGATGGCTTTCGACTGTGTTTATAAAGCACTATGCCCAATCCAATAGGTATAGCCAAGTCTACAATCCCACAGGTAATTGGGGCGACGAATCTTACCTTGAACAAGAAAACAAATATAGCGAAGTTGGATATGGGGCGGCCAGCACCTACTTTATTAATGATAATCTTCAGCTGAAAGCCTCCTACGAAAAGAGCTTTCGGTTACCTGAAACCGAAGAGCTTTATGGAGATCTGATAAACCTGGAAGGCAACATTGATCTTGATCCTGAAACAAGTAATAACTTCAACCTGGGCATAAGTTATAATACTAGCGTCAACAAAATTCATCATTTGAATTTCAGTGGAAATCTTTTATACCGTGATGCGAAGGATTTTATTAGGGCGAGGTTAAATAATAATCAAACCAAGCAGGTCATGGATAACCTTTTCAATGTAACCAATGCCGGAGTAGATGGAGAAATAAGATATTCCTTCAAAAAGCTTTTTACTGCCGGAGTTAATATGACCTACCAGAACCTTAGAAACAATACCAGGTACGAAGAGGGGCAAACTAACGAGAGTATTGTGTACAGAGACCGTATTCCTAATATGCCTTTTCTCTATGGTAATGCGGACATGTCTTTCTTCCTCAATGACTTGTGGAAGGAAGGCAACCTGCTTACGGTGGGATACAATCTTCAGTATGTACATGCATTTTATCTGTATTGGCCCAGTTTGGGAAGCGACAAGCTAGATATACCAAAGCAGCTATCGCACGATCTGAGTCTCACCTATTCAATGGCAGAAGGAAAATACAATATCGCATTGGAATGTAGAAACCTGTTGGATGCGAGACTTTATGACAATTTCAGTCTTCAGAAACCCGGCCGTAGTTTCGATATCAAGTTCAGATATTTCATAAGTAAAACCAACAACTAATAATTAAATGCTAACAGCTAAACGCTAACAGCTAATAACTAATAGCTAATTACCAAACGCTAACAAACTAATAACATAAACATATAACAATGACAAAAATTAGATTTTTCTATTCTGCTTTTCTATTACTTACAGTCGGTTTTTTTTCATCGTGTAGTGATGACGAGGGAGCCACACCAACAGATGGAAACATTGGAACTGGTACAAAATATATTATCACTTCTTCTCCCATAGCTTCCCAAGGAGTTGCAGATTATCTGCTCACGGTTGATGATTTGACTAGCGGAACTGTGAGTACAGTTGGAAATGGAATTGAGCAGGATGGCACCTACAGGTATTATGTTACCAGCAATAACAAATTCTTTAGTTTATTATATGGACAGGGTAATCCGGGTGCTGTCACCACCTATGAATTGAATGCTGAAGGTAAACTTACTGAAATATCTGATTTTCAGTCGGAAACTGTTCAAGCTTTTGCCGCAGTGGACGACGATATTCTGATGATGAAAATTCCACGAAGTGGTGATGAAAGTGCCTTCTGGTATAGGGTAAATACCGAATCTGTGGAAATTGTGGATGAAGGCCAAATTAATACAGTGGACCTGGCAAACAATGGCGAACGCGCTTTTTTTACCTGGCTTACACAAGTAGGAGACAAGGTTTTTGCACCCTACATGAGCATCAAAGGATGTTGTGATGATAATTTTGGCACCCAGTACGCTGATAGTAGCTGGATAGCGGTCTTTTCATATCCTGAAATGGAATTGGAAAAGGTCATCAAAGACAACAGAAGCAGCTTCATCGGAAGGTACTTCACAAATGGCTTGGTAGCAGATGAAAAAGGAGATGCCTACGCTTTTTCATCCGCAATGGCTACCAATAATGGCGAATTCACCTCAACAAAACC
>CAMPJM010000578.1 GCA_946886805.1 uncultured Flammeovirgaceae bacterium
TTTGTAGATTTTCCAAACAAGCTCAGAACAATATATTTTATCATCAGACCATTCAAAATAAATATCGTAACTTTTCCCTCTAAAGCTGTCCCCGACCGCTTCCATTTTCTTCAGGGTTTCATCAGTTAAAATGCTTTTTGAATCTTTTAGCCGCTTAATTACATAATGGTCATTTTCTCCCCTGTCGATCCAGTCTTTCAAAGGTGTGAGTTTTACGGGTTGAACTGCCTCAAAAACAAATAACTCGCCTTCATATTCATAAATAATACCCATATGGCTGTATTTAGATGAAGTAGCAACTTGGATCGCTTTACTTTGGCTTGATTTGGAGGTTTGAAAGATAATATCACCATTCTGAGCAATGGATTCTGCTTTGTCATCTTTCGTTTCTCGCTGCCCCTTAGAGCAAGCAGTTATGATTGCCAGGCAAACGAGGAGAAATACTGTAATTTTTTTCATATTTTTACCTTGTAAACCCTCGTATAAGTTTCCTTACCATCATATCCACTTCTCGGTTAAAATTAGGAGTATCTCCTGATTTTTGATGCGCCTTGACTTTTCCAAAAGAAATATTCCCTTCAGCGGTGAGATTAATAAGTGTTTGAACTAAATCTGCGTTTCCAACCGCCGTTCCTTTCCTCGTTAAGAAATGTTGTTCCACTAATTTTTGCTTTCGATCTTGAATCTTTTCAACATACTGGCTATCGGTATATATCCTGACTGGTAGGCGGCCCAAGTTTTTCTCCCGGAGAAATTTGATTGCCTCTATTACTGCAAGCAATTCCATTCTGTTATGGGTGGTATCTTCCTGAGTTCCATTTAGTACTATTTTCTCATCTTGAATAAAAAGTATTGCTCCCCATGCACCAATATTGGTTACAGGATTACAGCTTCCGTCGGTATATATTTCAATTTCGGTAGCGGTCATGTTAGGTATTGGGTGTTGGGTGTTTGTCTTTTTGTCTTGGGACAATGTCTGAAACTTTAAACTTTAAACTTCACAAACAGAACGCACCTACGGAGCGTATTTCCGGTTTTTTATACTTTTCTATAAACAGGTTGCCCCGCTGGGGCAGGGAGTAGTGGTAATTTTTCCGTTAGCGGCTCAATTTTGATTGTCATTCTATAAAGAGCTACAAACTTTAAACCTTCAACTTCAACCTTTGACTTTAAACCTTGAACTTTTTTATCCAGCAGAAACCGGTCGGACGGCTTCCTCTTTTTCAACAAGTTCTGCAAAATAACGTACAACCAAAGTTTCAATATAATGCCAAGCCGTCTGACCGATCCTTATAGGCAGATCGCCTGGTTATGTTAGGTTTTAGGTATTGATTGTTAGACATGAAACCCTGCACCTTAAACTTTAAACCTTGAACTTTAAACCCTGAACTTTAAACTTTGAACTATGCACTTTAAACTTTAAACTTTTTCCTCGCTAATAACAATTTTCAATGCTGTTTCAATCTGCTTTAGCTGTTTAAACTCTCTATTACTAACCAAACTGAGAGAGAAGCCTTTTTTTCCTGCCCTTGCGGTTCTACCACTTCTGTGAGTATAATATTCAGTCTGATCAGGCATCTGATAATGAATCACGTAGGCCAGATTTTCGACATCGATCCCTCTTGCTGCTAAGTCCGTGGCGATCAAAATTTGAACTTTGTGATTTTTGAAGGCTCGCATCACTTTATCCCGCTCCTTTTGTTGCAAATCGCCGTGAATGGCATCGGCTGCGAAATTTTTACTTACCAACTGCTTGGCAAGTGTTTGAGCTGTTGCTTTGGTTCTGCAGAAAATTACGCCGCGTTCATCTTCCTGCTTCCTTAAAACTTCAATTAAAACATCAAGTTTATTCTCACACAAAATATAACTATGATGAATGTCTTTGTTGACAACATTTTCTTTATCTATCTGAACCCTGAAAGCATTGGGATCCATATAAGTTTTGATGATGGTATTTATACCTGGAGACATGGTGGCTGAGAACAACCAGGTTTGTTTTGAACCTCCTGTATTTAGCAATATCTGATCCAGTTCTTTTTTAAATCCCATGCTCAGCATCTCATCAGCTTCGTCAAGAATCAATGTTTTTACCTGTTCCAGAGAAATAATTTTTTTTTCCAGCAGGTCAATCAGCCGTCCAGGAGTAGCCACAACTATATGGGTGGGCCTTTGCAGATTTCTTATTTGATCGTTTATGGGCGCTCCACCATACACCGCTTCCACAAATATTTTTGGACCGTATTTGGTAAACCTGAAAAGCTGTTTCGCAATTTGCTGACATAATTCACGGGTGGGGGAAAGAATTAGTGCCTGCACCTGCTTTATATCAGGATTTATCTTTTCTAGCAAAGGCAATCCAAATGCCGCTGTTTTCCCTGTTCCTGTTTGAGCCTGTGCTATTAAATCCGTTCCTTTTTCAAGCAAAAACGGAATCGTCTGTATTTGAATAGGGGTTGGCTTTAATATATTATTTTCCTGAAGGGCTTTTATATAAGCTTCAGAAATTCCTAAAGATGAAAATGATGTCACGATTGATATATTTTATGGGTTGCAAAGATAGCAGATAATAATTTACTTTACATTATGGATGCTCCTGAGGACAGGGGAATCGCTTTTAAAAGAATAAGCCTGAAAGGCTGACATTATTATAGGAGAGTAGAATTTTTAACTTTGTCAAAAAGAAGGCCTGTCCCACTAGATTCGTAATAGGAACCTCATAAAGAAAACAACTTCATAAAACATTATAATTTAAACGAAGGGAAGGTTATTATAATTTCAAAGGGAGATTAATTGAAAACACAATGTGGTTAAATTTAGTTAAAGTCCTCATCTTTCGTAAATCTATTTTTATTTTCAAAATAATAACTAAATTGTTTCCCAAATCAATTTCCATTCATGATATTTTGGACCTTTTCCGTACTGGTGTGCCTGCTATTCTTATTCACAATAATCCCGATATTAAGATATGAAGCATGGTGGGTTAGAGATTTTGATTTCCCAAGGCTCCAGATTTTTATTTTAGCGGTTATTTTATTATTAGTCGAGGTCATTCTGTTGCCTTTTTCAGAAAGCCGGACCTTGATAGTGGTTTCAATAACTTCTTTTTGTATGGTCTATCAGGCATGGTGGATCGCACCCTATACCATTTTTTATAAGAAAGAAGTAAAGAAAGCTACCGACCCTGATGAAAAGATCAAAATTAAAATATTGGTATCAAATGTTTTGACACCTAATAAAGCTTCGGAAAAACTTTTAAATCTGGTATTTCAATATGACCCTGACGTATTGGTGGTGGTAGAAACGGATAAATGGTGGCAAGAGCAACTGGATGTGCTGGATAAGGATTACCCCCATTCACTCAAATGCCCGTTGGATAATAAGTACGGGATGCATTTGTATTCTAAAATCCCTTTAAAAGATGCCGCAGTGCAGTTTTTAGTAGAAAAAGATATACCCTCAATGCACGTATTACTTGATTTGCCAACTGGGCAAAAGATACGCCTGCACTGTATTCATCCAGCGCCGCCCAGCCCGAGTGAAAACGAAACCTCTTCTGAACGAGACGCCGAATTAATTGTGGTTGCAAAAAGTGTGGCAGATTCCAATCTACCGGTAATAGTTTCCGGCGATTTAAATGATGTGGCCTGGTCTGCCACCACACGGTTATTCCGGAAAATCTCCGGATTA
>CAMPJM010000579.1 GCA_946886805.1 uncultured Flammeovirgaceae bacterium
GCCGCAGCACTGGAATAGGAGGTTCCTAAAAAGGCAGATGCGGTAATGCTGGGATACCTGTTGCCCTGGGCTATGGAAAGATCATATTCCGAACTCTCTACAATAGCATCGGCAGCTTTCACATCCGGTTGAACCTGTACCGCAGTATTGTAGATTTCAGAAAGCGATTCATTAAACACTTCTTCATCAGGAGTTTCCACCTCTGGCACAACAATATTTATTGGCTCAGAACCAGGAAGTTGCAACAACTGCTTCAAATTAAGCTTTGCAATTTCAATATTGTTTTGAGCATTGATAATTTCTACTTCATCATTTGCTTTTTGCGCTTTTATTTCAAGCAGATTTGATTCTGGCAAAGATCCGGCATTCACAAGCTTTTCTGTTCTTTCCAACTGCATATCGGTACTTATAAGCCTCAACTTTGCGTTTTCTAACAATTCATTATTTAAGAGAATAGTCATATATGCCCTCACTACCTCCAAAGCTATGTCATTTTTAACATCCTCGTAGAGATAGTTTCGAGCCTCTAAGGTAACTTTATTTCTCTTTATTGTATTTGTTTTTTGGAATCCGTTAAACAAGGTTACCGTACTCGATAAGGAGGCATTTTGAGAACTAAATGGCTGATCTACAATAAAGTTAGTAAACGGGTTTATTGACCGTCCGACATTATACCTGTAATTTAAATTTCCATTCAAGTCTGGCAGCAGGTCTGCTTTTGATTGTGTTAAATTAATTTTTTCTAGCTCAACGTTCAATCCACTTTGCTTTACCTGAATATTATTTTGTATTGCATAGTCAACACATGCCTGAAGCGTCCATTGCTCAGTTTTTGTACTATCCTGAGCCTGGAGGGAAAAGCCCATTATAAGTAATGAGCAGGAAATCTGTAAAATCTTTTTCTTAAACATATTATTTTAATTATGGTTCAACCACAGATCAATTAAAGTTGGAGCTGGAAGACCGAAGTAGGAAGTAAAAATATCATCTATTATAAGTTTGCTTTTTGTTTTTTCAATTGCCAGATGAAACCAAATTGATTTTATCTAAAAAATATCCAGCCGGAGGCTTATTATTCGGGCTTCCAACTTCTAACTTCATTATAAATCAATATCTGGTATGTAAATGATTTCATGAACCCAATTTAAGCTTCTCAAATATTCAAGTGTAATCGGTTTAAGTCCGGAATCCATCTCAATAATTTGACAAGCTAAATCATTTTTCCCTTTTCTGGAAACACTCATCGTCGCAATATTACTATCGTCGTGTGAAATCACATCCGAAATATATGCTATGCTTCCCTTGGCATCGTCAGCGGTGACAATTAAAGTATGCAGATTTGCTGAGAAACTCGATGCAAAGCCGTTAAATTCAGAGATCGTAATCAATCCCCCTCCCCTGCTTTCCCCAAAAACTTCAATTTCCCGATCACCCTTCTTCAGATTAAGCTTAATCGTATTTGGATGTAAAGTTGAAGCATTCCCTACTGATTTGAATTTATATTCCAAACCTGCGGGTTTTGCATCGTCTAGCGCAGATTTTATTCTTGCATCATCCGTTTTATAGTCCAACAAACCTGCGATGATTGCCCTGTCACTCCCATGTCCCTCATAAGTTCTGGCAAAGGAATTATAAAAAGTAATTACAGCGGAGTCCGGTTGTGCTCCCAATATCTTCCGAGCGGTTCTCGCTATTCGTACAACACCTGCTGTATGGGAACTGGAAGGCCCTATCATCACCGGCCCGATCATATCAAAAATACTGCTGCGTTCAGCCATTGGAAAACATTTTTAATGGAATCAAAAGTATTTTGTACTAGGGAAATTAAAGATGAAAATCCTACCTTTAACCTTTGATTATTTAATATTTCCATTGAATTCAATATTAGTTAATATTTCTTTACCTAAAAAAAAATTATATATAAATGGTCAAATACTTATATAAAAACTCGAAATGTAATGGTAGTTTATTTCACCACTCTTATAATCTGAAATGAAAGGCATTTTTAATGGAAAACTTATAGATTTTTCTCAACTCACTTTTGGCGAAACAGAAAGAGCCTTTAATTATGGCGACGGTCTTTTTGAAACTATCATTGTAAGAAAAGGTAAAATCGGGCTACTGGATTATCATTTGGAAAGACTTCATACGGGTCTGAGTATACTTTCTATAGACGGTAATGACATCACAAAGGAAGCTGTTGAAGAGGATATACAAGCCTTGGTTACGACGGGAAATTACGCTGAAAATACCAGGATCAAAATGTTGGTATGGAGAAAATCAGGTGGATTGTATACCCCACAAAACAATAGACCCAATGTATTATTAACAGCGACTGATCTTCACCCCCGAAGCAAAATTATAGACAAAGCTGAAATAGCAAAAACCATAAACCTGAGCTACTCCTCTATTTCCGGCCTGAAAACGTGTAATGCTTTACCCTATATTTTGGCGGGTTTAGAAAAGAAAGAAAAGCACCTCGATGAAATAATCATTTTAGATAATAAGGGCAATTTGGCAGAATGCTCCTCAAGCAACCTTTTTTGGATAAGAGACGATGTAATTTATACTCCTTCTTTATCTTCCGGTTGTATAGCCGGTGTTATGAGAAGAAATATCATAGAGCAAGCCCGACTAGCAAAAAGAAAGGTCTGTGAGGTGTTGGAAAAACCGCCAGTGCTTGCAACAACAGATCAAGTTTTCTGTTGCAATGTTACTGGCATTTACGTATTTCAAAACATTGGCACTCAGAATTATAAGGTTGAACTAGATCCAAAAGTGCTGAGTTGGGAAAATAGCTAAAGCGGACAAGCTACACTGCTACAGCAGCCTTAATATGTGGATGTGGATCATAATTTTCCAGTTTAAAGTCCTCTATTTTAAAGCTAAAAATATCCTTCACATCCGGATTTATTTTCATCACAGGAAGCGGCCTTAATTCCCTTGACAATTGTAAATTTGCCTGTTCTATATGATTGGAATACAAATGGGCATCTCCCAATGTGTGAATAAAATCACCAGGTTCTAATCTACAAACCTGAGCCACCATCATTGTCAATAGAGCATAAGAGGCAATATTGAACGGCACGCCTAAAAATACGTCAGCACTACGCTGGTATAATTGGCAGGAAAGCTTCCCGTCCGCAACATAGAATTGAAAAAAAGCATGGCAGGGCGGCAAAGCCATATTATTTACGTCGGCTACATTCCAGGCGCTCACTATCATTCTTCGAGAATCCGGGTTATTCTTAATTTGGCTTATTACCTGACTGATCTGATCAATTTTTTCTCCATTTCCTGCTGGCCAGCTTCTCCACTGATGACCATACACCGGGCCGAGGTCGCCGTTTTCATCAGCCCATTCATTCCAGATAGAAACCCCGTTTTCTTTTAAGTAGGCAATATTTGTATCTCCCTGTAAAAACCAAAGAAGCTCATGTATGATAGACCTTAAATGGACTTTTTTTGTTGTAACCAAAGGAAAGCCTTTCGAAAGATCAAATCGCATCTGGTGACCAAAGATGCTTTTTGTCCCCGTACCTGTCCGGTCTTCTTTTTTTGACCCATGAGATAATATTTGGGTCATTAAAGCATGATATTGCTCCATATTTATTTTTTTACAAAGAATTCTACAAAATTATAATACTGCTAAGTTACGTAGCCTTATATAATTT
>CAMPJM010000580.1 GCA_946886805.1 uncultured Flammeovirgaceae bacterium
TTATACTTATAACAATATTAATCCGGAATTGTCACGGAAGCGTATAAAATTCCTAATTTTTCAGCACATCGCTCCCCATCCATGGCCGCAGATACTATGCCACCAGCATACCCGGCACCTTCTCCACAGGGGAAAAACCTTCTTATTTGTACATGCTCCAAGGTTTCATTATCGCGGGGAACCTTCGCGGGAGAAGATGTTCTGCTTTCCACCCCTACAATCTGCGCATCATTGGTCAAATAACCATTCATTTTTTTTCCAAATATTTTAAAAGCGCCTTCCAATCTATTACTAATGAAAGGGGGCAAAACTTGTCGGAGATCTACACTTTCCAACCCTGGCTGATAAGAAGTTTCATTTAGGGTAGGGGAAATTTTATTTTCAACAAAATCAACCATCCGCTGGGCTGGCGCCAATTGGGTTCCACCAGCTAGTACACAAGCTTTTTGCTCGATATCCTTCTGGAACATCATTCCTGCCAAGGGACCGAACTGTTGATAATCTTTGTAGTCCTTGTCATCCACTGCTACCACTATTCCTGAATTAGCGTATTGCGAATCCCTTCTGGAAGGGCTCATGCCGTTTACCACAACCTCCCCCGGGCTGGTGGCAGAAGGAACTATAAAACCACCAGGACACATGCAAAAAGAAAAAACCCCTTTTTCTATTCCATCGTGCGCAACCTGACTTACCAAAGCATAGGAGGAAGCAGGAAGAAAATTACCTCTATCATTTAATTTGTACTGGATCTTATCTATTAACTGTTGTGGGTGCTCAATCCGAACGCCTAAAGCAAAGGGTTTTGATTCTATTACAACCCCTCTGCTGTGCAAAGACGTAAAAATATCCCTTGCAGAATGCCCTGTTGCCAGGATCACACCAATGCCTTCTATCTTATCCCCACTT
This sequence comes from uncultured Flammeovirgaceae bacterium, assembly GCA_946886805.1. Next base: position 907 of record CAMPJM010000580.1, read on the forward strand.
TCGGTAATTACCCCATGCATTTCATTGTTACGGATAATGAAATCTGTAACTTTTGTGTCGAACAACACTTCGCCACCCGCCTGAATAATACTTTCCCGAAGCGCTGTTACAATTTTAGGCAGTCGGTTGGTTCCAATGTGGGGATGGGCATCAACCAATATATCTTCCGTTGCGCCATGTGCGACAAATATTTCCAATATTCGCTTTACATCGCCTCTTTTCTTTGACCTTGTATATAATTTCCCATCAGAGTAAGTTCCTGCACCACCTTCTCCAAAACAATAATTTGAATCCGGATTAACAATGTGATCCTTATTTATAGCGGCCAAATCCCTTCTTCTGGCTCTGACGTCCTTACCTCTTTCTAGAATGATGGGCTTTAGTCCTAATTCAATGCATCGCAAGCCTGCAAATAGCCCGGCAGGCCCGGAACCTACAATAATTACCCTTGGCTTATGGCTTACATCGTCAAATTCTTTGCTATAGCTGATCAGAGGAGGGGGAGATTCTTTATGATAAACAGCGGCTCTTACATTGACTTTGATTTTTGAGGAACGAGCATCGATTGACCTTTTGAGCGGTCTTACCACAGCATCATTTTCGTCTAAAGAAAGTCTTTGAAGTACTATTTTTTCAAATAATGGAGTTGAAAAAGCTTCCTCTGGCGACAGCGTCAGGTCAATAATTTTTTCCATAAATCGGTAAGGTATTTATCCTTAAAGTATTCTTCTTGAAAGTTGATTTGTTGCTTAACAAAAAAAGGAGCTCAATAGCTCCCGTTTTTATTTCCTATTTATAAGTTAAAGTTAGCCATTGTGTGAAACCAAAATTAACAAATAAAAATCATTGAAAATTAGTATTTTATTTAACCTCACCCTTGCCTTCTCCTAAAGAGAGAGGGTGTAAATGGTCTAATTTTCAATGATTTTATCAAAGTCAATTAATTCGCACAACGCGTTAAAGGTATTCGATCTAAATTTTTAGATCAATTATTTAACTAAGCATAATTATTCAGCATTACCGGCATTACAAGCATCAGGATATCTTCATTATCTTCTTTTTCAACCGGTACTATCAGCCCTGCCCTGTTGGGAGCCGAAAGTTGGATTGCAATATCACCTGCATCCAAATTGTTGAGCATTTCAATTAAAAATTTGGCATTAAAGCCTATTTCAATGTCCTCACCGTCATGCTCGCACGACAATCTTTCATTAGCCTCATTAGAAAAGTCTAAGTCTTCCGCAGAGATAAGCAGTTCACTTCCTGTAATTTTTAACCTTACCTGATGGGTTGTTTTATTGGCGTAAATGGCAATCCTCTTCAGTGAGCTCAACAGTTCTGTTCTGCTGATGATCATATGATTATCATTGTTAGAAGGAATCACATTTTCATAATCAGGAAAGCGCTCGTCAATAAGTCTGCAAATCATTTGGACATTCCCAAACTTGAAAAAAGCATTGGCAGTATTGAATTCGATATTGACATTTGTAGTCGAGGTAGGAAGGGTCGCCTTTAACAAATTTAAAGCTTTTCTCGGAATTATAATCGCACTTTCTGTATCTGAAGCTACGTCTACTCTTCTGTATCTGATTAACCTGTGGCCGTCGGTTGCTACAAAGGTTGTATTGGTAGCTGTTAAGTTAAGATATACACCAGTCATTGCAGGCCTTAATTCGTCACTGCTGGTGGCAAAAATTGTATTGTTAATAGCACTCGCCAAAACATCTGACGATAAATTTACAGCATCTCCATCAGCTACTATTGGAACTTTTGGAAAATCTGTTGCATTTTCGCCCGCAAGCTTGTAACGACCATTGTCAGAGCTTATTTCAATGCTATAAGTTTCTTCATCTATTGAAAAAGTAACAGGCTGCTCCGGTAAATTTTTTAAAGTCTCTAAAAGTATTCTGGCAGGTACAGCTATATTACCACTATCTTTTGCCTCCACCTCAAGTTCTGTAATCATTGAAGTTTGTAAATCAGAAGCCGTAATGGTTAATTTACCCTCGTTGATCTCAAATAAAAAATTTTCAAGGATGGGAACTACAGGATTAGTAGTAATTACCCCATTGATTCCCGAAAGCTGTTTCAGCAAAGCTGAAGAAGAAACAATAAACTTCATCTGTTTTATGATTATTTTATATGAACAGTAGCAATCTCAATAATTAAAACCAAGATTACTACTCATTTATGATTCTATTTAATAGTCAGCCAAAGCTGATTTTGTTCTGATCCTCAACTGAAATATAAAAGTAACAATTATAGTTGGATACTCTATATTGATTTTGAATTAGTGGATTACTAAACTAAATTTTAACACGTTGTGTGAATTTGATATCATATAAATATTTCTTTAAAATTAGTATTTTTAAAACCTCACCCCCGAAATCCTTCGGGGCCCTCTCCTGAAGAGAGAGGTTTAATTTGGCTAATTTTTAAGAAATTTTATTCGATTTTCTTACTGTCACACAATGGGTTAATTTTAACACCTAATTATTATTACTTTGATAAGGAAGTGCAATTAAGTATCATCGCTTTTAAACTTGGTAAAGTTAAAAATAAAATTCAAAAATAAAGGTTCAACAGAAAAACATTTAGAAATTTTCTATTAAACCTTTATTTTACGTCCTCTTTTAATAAAAAAGAATTTCTGTTTTTCGTGATCCGGGAGTATTTTTCCTTAGGGATTATTCCGGCTTTTTGTTCTTTTCCTATTACAATTACTTTTGATGTATCCCTATAAAATAGTAGCTGATGGGATTTT
>CAMPJM010000581.1 GCA_946886805.1 uncultured Flammeovirgaceae bacterium
ATGATAATCCATTTCTTATAAATTATGGGGCTATACTTTTAATACACTAAAAACTGGTGATACCCTACCCCAATTGTCCAAAAAAATTGAAAAATGTTCTGTTGCGAAAAAAATAGGCAGCGTGGGAGGGTTTTCAAATGATCATATAGAGCAAAAGGCTTTTCAGATAAAGCTTCAGGGCAAGCTTTAGATATTTGTGCGCTTTAAAAAGGCGTTTTTCCACGGCTTTTTTAGAGATCCCTAAGTGGGCTGAGATTTCCTGATAGGTCATATGAAATTTTCTTTTTAGTATGAAGGCGGCTTTTGCCTTCGGGGGCATGTCTGAGGTCGCTTTTTTAATGATGTTCCTAAGTTCTTCCAACTCGATGGTTGCCCCTGGCGATCCATCGCTTTTTATATGGCCGAACCCCTCAGCATCCTCTAAATGAATAATGACGTGCCTGGTGCTGTCCCTTTTAAAATTCAATGAACGGTGGATAGCCGATTTGACCAGATAGGCTTTTATAGGTTTTGTAATTTGGAGGGAGCGGTGCCGTTCCCAAAGAGCGATAAACAAATCCTGGAGGATGTCTTTCGTGGCCGCCTTGTCATCGACTATACGGTTTATTACCTTCGACAGATGTCCATGATGCTGCTGAAAAAGGATGTTTATAGCTTGTTGATCATCTGAAGCTAACATTTTTAGAATAAGGTCATCATTGTCATATATTTTAGCTGGCATGGTAGAAGGGTATAAGTTATAGAAGGCTGTATAAGAACAGTCATTAAAATAACATAAAAATTCATGAATAAAGATAATAATTTAATCCTTTAATTTAAAATTTCAGGCGCATTTTCTAAAGATGTATGTTAGTTTTTTCTTTGAACAATGAAAAAAGTCAGGAAATGTGTTGTCCTGCGCAACGTCACGATAAAAAACCTCCATTTCAAAACACCAGCTTAAAAAGCAAGTATAAAAAGACACAAAAATTACAGGCAGCCAAATAGAGGGGGCTGCCTGTAACCGTAAATAAAAAATGATATGTGAAATATTAGTTGGCCTGCATACTTTCCATTACATCAAAGTACTTTTGCGGCACTGGAAAATATTCGTGGGTCCCTTCTATAAAGTTGGCATTGGTTAGGTGCGTTCTCCTTGTCTTCTCTACCTCCAGATACTTATTTATCGTTTCAGCAGCAACGCCCCATCGCACTAGGTCAAAGAACCGGTGACCTTCCATTGCTAATTCTAACCTCCGCTCGGTTCGCACCGCTTCACGGGCTATGGTCTTATTATTCCAGACAGCGTCATAAACATCAATTTTATAGGTAGCTGCCGGAGCAGAGCCTTCCAGGTTAAGAACATACTGACTCTCGCGCGCTCTTTGCCTTACCTCATTTACGACAACTCTTGCCGCTTCCAAATCTCCAAGTTCCACCAAAGCTTCCGCTTTCCAGAGCAACAAATCAGCATACCGAATAATATAGTAATTGAGCGCACTAATGTAGGGCCAGGTATCAGTCTGGTAGGGAGAATTTGCCGATACTATTCGTTTTTTAGGTGCAAAAGGACCATAGGTCGCAAGATCGCGGGCCCAGTTTGCCTCGTACAGTACATTCAGATCAAGGTATGGTATGTCCGGCCTTCCTACCGTATGGTCAAGCCGTGGATCTATAAAGTCTGTTTCTGCTAGCTCCACGTTATTCACTAAGGGAAGGCCGTTTTCGTCGGTTTTGTATGCGTTCACCAAGTTCTGAGAAGGACGATGAAATCCGTACTGTGAGTAAAATGGTCCCCCAGGTGCTGATAAGCGGTCTCCTATACTACCGTTGTAATTATCCGGTGCTCCATCCAGGACAGAATGCTGTACCGCAAAAATAATTTCTGAACTGTTGTCATTTTCAGGAAGAAAAACATCTCTAAAGTTAGGCAACAGATTATACTTCTCACTGTTGATCACCTCATTTGCAGCGTCTAAAGCGTCCTGCCATTGTCCCTGAAAAATATAAGTCTTTGTAAGATAAGCACGTGCTGTCATTTTGATCGGACGTGCTAAATCTTCCTGACTGTCAGGGAGCCGCTCATACGCATTTGTAAAATTCTCCTCAATCTTGTCCCAAAGCTCATCCGAGGTATATTCTGTATGTGACACCGCATAATCGTTTACCGTGGTCGCAGTTTCATCTATATAAGGGATAGTATTATAGATTTTCTTTAACTCAAAATAATAATGCCCTCTGAGAAAGTATAATTCCCCCATCCTGATTTCCTTTAAAGCGGGGTCAAAACCTTCTGATATTTGAAGAAGGCGTATGGCTTCATTCGTTCTTTTTACTCCTTCGTAAAGGGCCATCCATTTTCTTTCAATGTCTATAATGGTGGCATTAGTATTAAATATTTCCATCAGGTGAATGTTATTTTGATCCCCTGTACCCCCTCCACCTTTGTATGCGTCATCTGAAACTACGTCTCCGAATCTCCAGTTAGAGGCAGGAGAGTTAAACGCACTACTGGAACCGTCGTACTGACCATTCAGCAAACTGTATGCAGCAATAATAGCCTTTTCCACGTTAGCGGGGCTGGTCATTTCTACCGGAGCTGTTTCTCCATAGGTCACCTCTTCCAGAAAGTCATCAGAGCAGGAAGAAAGGCAAACAATAAGCGCAATGAATAAAGATTTTATGAGATAGTTATATTTGTATTTGTTCATCTTTGAGGTTATTAAAGTTTAAAATTAGCTCCTAAAACAAAGGTTCCGCACAAGCATTTTAATTACAGGAAGTCCAACATAGAGCAGATAGGATGTATTATTAAATGGTCGTGAAAAAAGCAAAATTTATGATGTGGATTTTGGATCTCCCAGTTGGTTTGACAATGTTTATTTGACTTGAATTTTTTTATTTTTAGTCAAAAGTGTAACTTGGCTATCTAAACCATTTCAATCGATTGAGTCAAAGTGGATAGCTATCAAAAGTATGATGATTCCAAACTTATCCTTCTTTTAAAGAAGGGTGACAAGATGGCATTTGATACTATTTATCGAAGGTATATACCAAAACTGTTCTCTTTTTTAAAAGGTTTTTATGCTAGTGAATACCAATCGGAAGAAATCGCACAGGAAATATTTATCACTATTTGGGAAAAAAGAGATCGACTTGATGAAAATCTTTCCTTTTGTGCTTATATTTTTCAGGCTGCAAAGAATAAAATCTACAACTCCTATCGAGATAAGGTTAAACAGCTAGAATTTAACAATGCCTATTCCTTTCATGTTGATAATGGCCGGAACTATACTGATGAATATATAAATTATAAAGAGGCTCAAGAATACACTAGGGAGATTATTAATGAACTGCCTCCTGTACAAAAGAAAATCTTTCTTCTCAGCAGAAACGATGGACTAACTAATGGAGAAATAGCGCAAAGGTTAAATATTTCAAGAAGAACTGTTGAGCAACATATTTATAAGGCTATTAAGCACTTTAAAAAATCAATGTTAACAAAGGAAGTCTATTTGTTGATTTTCATTTGCATTCTGTAGACATTACTTACCAGCTTTTTTAAAATACTACCATATAAATTAGCAGATAAATGTTCAAGCTTTACTACAAATCCGTCAACTGGATGGGAATTATAAAAAAAAATAAAAAAATATAATTTCAACTAAGTAAGGCGCAACCTTTTGG
>CAMPJM010000582.1 GCA_946886805.1 uncultured Flammeovirgaceae bacterium
TCGGTTACTTCTGGCTTCCCTTCAGTAATTGTCCCGGTTTTATCCAGTATGATTGCATTCACTTTATGGCCAAGCTCCAGGCTTTCGGCATCTTTGATCAGGATATTGTTTTCTGCACCTTTGCCTACACCTACCATGATTGCCGTGGGGGTAGCCAAACCCAAAGCACAGGGGCATGCGATAACCAGTACGGTTACAAGGGCCAATAAGGCATGGGTAAAGGCATTGTCGCCTCCTGCTACTATCCATGCAATAAAGCTAAGAACAGCTATGCCTATCACTACGGGCACAAATATTCCCGCAATTTTATCTACCAGTTTTTGCACAGGGGCTTTACTGCCTTGTGCATCCTGCACCATTTTTATGATCTGTGCGAGCAGGGTTTGCCCGCCGACTTTTTCAGCCGTAAACTGAAAGCTTCCTTTCTGGTTGACCGTTCCGGCAAACACTTTTTCCCCTTTCTGTTTCTCTACCGGGATAGGTTCGCCACTGATCATGCTTTCATCTACAAATGAGTTACCAGAAGCTACTTCCCCATCAACAGGAATTTTCTCGCCGGGACGAACTAAAATCCTGTCGCCCACTGCTACCTGCGAAACCGGAATTTCTTTCTCCTTCCCATTGCTGATGATCCTGACTGTTTTGGGCTGAAGGCCCATCAGTTTTTTAATGGCCGATGAAGTATTGGATTTTGCCCGCTCTTCCAACAATTTACCTAAAAGAATAAAGGCTACGATCACAGCTGCTGCCTCAAAATAAACATGAGGGTGCAACCCTCTGCTGTGGAGGAAGTGTGGGTAAACAGTATTGAAGGTACTAAAGATAAAGGCAATGCCGGTACTTAATGAAACCAACGTGTCCATATTTGCCTTACCATACTTTGCCTGCTTTACTGCATTGGCAAAAAAGCTTCTGCCAAACCAAAAAAGCACCGGAGCGGTCAGGGCAAGCATGATCCAGTTAGCGTAAGGCATGTCCATAAAGAACATGCCGATAACTACTACAGGCAAAGCCAGAATAGAAGACCAAATGGTTTTTGCCTTAAGCGATTTATAATGTTTTTGCTGCGCTTCCTCCTGGGCATTAAAGCCTTCTTCCTCCTCTATGATCAGGTCATAGCCAATAGACTGGATAACTTTTTGCAGGTCGGTTAGCTTTACCTTATCCGTTTCATATTCAATCCAGGCTGTTTGATTGGCGTAGTTAACCCCCGCCTTAGCCACACCATCCTGTGTTTGCAGCATGGACTCCACACTAGCGGCACAGGAAGCACAAGTCATACCAGTGACAGGTAAAGTCTTTTTTATTATATCCCCTTTGGGTGCCTTTGGTTGTTGCCTGGTTTCTTCTACTGCTTCCATTTTTTTATGGTTTATCTCTTTTATAGTTAATTTATTTTACAAATATACTGGGATGGAAAAGCCTACTTGTTATACAATTCCTGATAAGGTTAATATGATTTTACGGTTATGATCTTTGAAGACTAATAGGACGCACTCATGGTTATATAGTGACTTTAGAAGGGCTATTTTCCAACCATTGCAGAATAATTTGATCAAATAGCTTTTGTTCTTCCAATTGAGGGGTATGTCCACTCCGTTCGAATAAGTAATAGGTTGTATTTTTCAGTTTCGGTATTAAATTATCCCAAAGAATATGTGGAACAATATAATCATGACGTCCCATCATAACGAGAACGGGTGCCTTTAACAGCACAGGATCCCAAAAAAGCTTGTAATCGGAGAAAAAGTTACGGAACACCTTAACGACATCCATATTGATGGGCGTCCCCTCCCAAAGCCAAGACGAATCGAAGCTTGGATTATACCAATACATTGGCCCATCTAACACGTATTGGGTGATATAAGCTTCATACGCCATCATAGAAACAGTCCGATTGTCTTTAATCACTTGTCGGTTTTTTTGGAGCATTGCCTTCCGTCTTTCTGAAGCATAGGTCAACCAGTACTTCTTGCTCATCTCAAGGGTCTGTTTTACATTACAAGGAGGAGAACCAATAAGTACAATATGGGTCACATTTTCCGGATATCGCTTCGCATATTCGAGGGCCAGGTTGCCATGATGAGAATGCCCAATAACTACCATTTTCTTAAACCCTAATGCAGAGCGAACTTGTTCAATATCATTAGCATATGTGTCAAGGGTAATATTATCGAGCCTTATTGAATCATCACTTTTCGCAAAATGACGAAGATCTGTAAAGGCTAAGCACAAAAACTTTTTTAGCTGATTCGAGAATGTTCGGGGATAAAAGATTGAGGATCCGATAACCAAAGCTGGGGTTCCGGTCCCTTCCACAGTATATTGAAGTGTCATACCGTCAACTTTTACCGACCCATTGTAAGACTCGTGATTTTTCATATTAAGTGCATTAATTTGTAACCTCTATTATTTCTCCTTTTTTTTACGACACCAATATACCTTTATAGCTTAGGTTCAGTTTTACACAATTCCAGATAAGGTTTATATGATTTTATGGCTTTATAGAGTTCTCAGTACCGTGGATATAATTTTCAGGCTTTTGTAGTAGCTAAGAAAAGGATTGCTAAAGCAGATAAATGAGGTTTAATAGTTCTCATGTATACACCCTTTTACAGATACAATGTAGATGGAATTAACAAAATTGTGTCAATTTGAAAAATATTCTGCTGAAAAAATTGATAGGTACTTTGCGCTTAGGTTGTGAAGTTTTTAGCAGCTTGTGAAGTTCAGAATTATCTTGCCACTTTTTAGCAGCGGTAATTTGCCAGGTCGGTGGTGGCGAAATAGTGTAAAACAGATTAAAAGGTAATTTAATTCAGCATCCTGTATTCATTTGGAGATTGCCCGACATGTTGCTTGAATAAACGGGAAAAATGCTGGGGATACTTAAATCCTAATTCATAGGCTATTTGACTAACCGATTTGCTCAAGTCAAAAACTCTTTCCTTTGCAACATCAATTAGCTTAAATTGTATAAATTCTTGTGCGGATTTACCAGTCTCCTTTTTAATCAAATCGCCAAAATAATTTGGAGACAGATTAAGTTCGCTTGCGCAGTAGGCAACAGAAGGCAAGCCTACGGTCTGAGGTTTGTTCGATGAAAAGAAATCATTGAGCAATGTTTCGAACCTTTCCAAAATTCCTTTGTGGACATTGTCTCGGGTAATGAACTGGCGATCATAAAATCGAACGCAATAATTCAGGAGCAACTCTATATTTGAAGCAATCAGGATTTTGCTATGTTTGTCAACTGCATGTTCTAATTCAAACTGTATTTTCGAAAAGCAATCTAGAATGATTTTGCGTTCGCGTTCTGAGACGTGCAGTGCTTCGTTGACATTATAGCTAAAGAAGCTGTAGTCATCAATATGACTACCCAAGGAAGTTCCCCGTATCAAATCCGGATGGAAAACAACCCCGTGTCCCATGGGTTGATATAGTTCGTCACCAGGTGCATCAACACCAATTATCTGACCCGGAGCAATAAATACCAATGTGCCTTCCTGATAGTCATAAGTATTTTTCCCGTACCGGAGGTCTCCGCAGTTCACATCCTTCAGCAAGACCAGATAGAAACCAAAGTAGCTACGCTTCAATTTTCTTGGTTCTGCCTTCGAGAAATCGATAACACTTACCAATGGGTGCAGTGTCTCCTGATTA
>CAMPJM010000583.1 GCA_946886805.1 uncultured Flammeovirgaceae bacterium
TGTATAGGTTATTTATGAACAGACACTAAATCATTTATTAACAAATATATTTTAACAGGGTGTATGGTTCCCAACAAATTGAGCGTATTAAATATTTATAGTTATTTTTCTTTTCTGTTACTATGTCTGCTGACCTTTTCTGCAGAAGCTCAGATTTTGAAACCTGCATCCTGGAGTACTAAGGCTTCAGAGAAAACTGTTTCAGTCGGTGAGGAAATAGAGCTTATTTTCCTTGTCGACATTCAAAAAGACTGGTACCTGTATTCCACGGATTTCGATCCGGATCTTGGCCCTATGGTAACGGAATTTACATTCCTGCCCAGCGATTCTTATGAACTGGTAGGCGATATCAAACCTATCGGATCAAAGGAAAAGTATGATGAAATATGGAATGGAAATTATACCTATTTTATAGAAAAGGCTGAATTCCGTCAAACTATAAAAGTTCTTAAAAAGGACCTTGTTGTAAAAGGTTCTTATGCCTACCAGGTTTGTACCGATGTAGATGGTAAATGCATCCCCTTTGACGATGAATTTGAATTTTCAGGATTTGTGGTTGAAGCTGCCGCTGAGGCAAGCGATGAGCCGACCGCCAAAGAGGAAGTAAAAGCAGCGGAAAAAGTGAAGTCAATTCCTAAAAAAAATGCAGCTATTGACACCGCTTCATTAACAGCTAACAATACAAATGATTCAACTTTTACAGCTAAGTTAACAGAGATTGAGGAAGAAGTTCCGGAAATAACTCTTGAAAAAGATAAACCTTCCCTGACAGATCGGTCTTCAAACGATCCATATTCGCTTTTGGGCTTTATGTTAATCGCTTTTTTAGGGGGATTGGCAGCCTTACTTACACCGTGTGTATTTCCTATGATCCCTATGACGGTCACGTTTTTTACCACAACAAGTAAAAACAGGAAGAGGGCAATTACCAAAGCTTTCGTTTATGGTTTCTCTATTTTGATCATTTATGTGTTGGCAGGAACAGTTGTGGCAGTTATAAATGGCCCCGACTTTGCCAACTGGTTAAGTACCCATTGGCTTCCAAACATATTCTTCTTTTTAATCTTTTTGTTCTTTGCACTTTCGTTTTTAGGGCTTTTTGAAATTACGTTACCGGGAAGCCTGGTAAATAAAATAGACAGAGAATCAGATAAGGGAGGCTATTATGGCGTGTTTTTTATGGCTTTTACTTTAGTGCTGGTGTCTTTTTCCTGTACAGGCCCCATTGTGGGCAGTATTTTGGTAGAAGCCGCCGGAGGGCAGATAATTAAACCCGTTTTGGGCATGTTTGCCTTTGCCTTGGCTTTTGCAATCCCGTTTACCTTGTTCGCCATATTTCCTGAATGGCTGAATAACCTCCCCAAGTCGGGCGGTTGGTTGAATTCTGTGAAGGTTTCTTTGGGATTTTTAGAGCTGGCCTTTTCTCTTAAATTCTTAAGCATTGCCGACCAGGTTTATCATTGGAATTTATTAGACAGAGAGATATACTTGGTTTTATGGATCGTAATCTTTTTCTTTTGGGGCCTTTACTTAATAGGAAAAATCAGGTTACCTCATGACAGCGAGCTAAAAGCCATTAGTGTACCGCGACTGATATTGGCAATAGCGGTGTTTAGCTTTTCGATCTACTTAGTACCAGGGCTTTTTGGTGCTCCGTTAAAGTCTTTGGCGGGATACTTGCCCCCTATGAATAGCCATGATTTTGATATCCCAGCCCTTGTTAGACAACAAAATAATAGCGCTGTAGGCTCCACCAGCAGCAGTGGCTTGTGCGATGCTCCGATATACAGCGAGGATTTGCATTTACCACACGGTCTTTCGGGATACTTTGATTACGATCAGGCTTTGGCTTGTGCAAAAGCGCAAAACAAGCCACTTTTTATTGATTTTACAGGTCATGGATGTGTAAACTGCCGTGAAATGGAAGCAAGTGTGTGGTCTGATCCGAAAGTTTTATCGAGATTGAAAAATGACTATGTAATAGTAGCCTTATATGTCGATGAAAAAACCGAGCTTCCAGAAACGGAGTGGTATGAATCTTCCTATGATGGTAAACTAAAAACATCTATCGGTAAACAAAACGCTGATCTGCAGATCACGAGATTTGAAAATAATGCGCAGCCATTTTATGTGCTTTTGGACAATGACGAAGAGCTTTTAACACCACCCGCTTCTTATGACCTTGATGTGGGTAATTTTGTGGATTTTCTGGATAAGGGAGTTGCTGAGTTTAAGAAAAGAAATAAACCATAGTTTCTATTTCAGCCACTCAAAAAGTTGATAATGCTGGCCGTTCATGCCAATTTTATTGTAAACCTCCTGGGCGCTTATGTTTGATTTATCTACATAAAGTCGTATTCCCATTAAGTTATTATCACTTTCCACCTTTTCTTTGATGAAATTATAGAGCTTTTTAAAAACTCCTTTGTTACGAAAATTTTCTTTTACATACACCGACTGAATCCATAAGACGGTTCCATTTCGCCATTCGCTCCATTCCGCTGTTGTTAACAAGCAACCAACTATTTCCCCTATATATTCCGCTACATAGTACGTACCCTTGGATTCATCCTTCAACAAGGCTTCCACTCCTTTTGACAAGACATCTTCGTCCAAAAGCAGCCCTTCTGTATCCCATGCCATCTTTTTTTGAAAAGAGATTAAAGTTATTGCATCTTGATAATTCGCTGTCCTAATAGTATAGTTTTCCATTATATGTTTAATCTCCATTCATAATAAATTCCATGTAATCAAAAAAGCCACAGGTGGAAACCGATGGCTTTTTTGTTAGATGTTGATAATTCGCTGTTAGCGATCTCTATAAGTTCTATTATAGTATTTGAAACTCTACCCTTCTGTTTTTCTGTTGTTCGCTTATGCCTAAATCGGTAGAAACTACAGGTTTGGTCTCTCCATGTCCTACAGAAGATAATCTGCTTTCCTCTATACCGTTTTCAACAAAATAATTATAAACAGATCTGGCCCTTCTCTCAGAAAGCTTTTTATTGTAAGCATCATTTCCAAAGCTATCGGTATGCCCGGAAATTTCGATTTCTATTTCCGGATTTTCTTCCAGGAAGGTAATTATCCTTTTCAATTCAGGGACAGATTCGCTTCTTAGTTCTGCTTTATCAAAGTCAAAGAAGAGGTTATTCATGACAATAGTCTGATCTTTTTCAATTGGAACTAGGTATAGATCTTGTTCTACTTCCTTGTATTCTTCCAATTCAGTCAGATCAATGTTGGCACTAATCGACAAAAACCCCTCAGCTTCCGCCAAATAGCCATATTGTTCACCAGAAGGTAATACGATTTCATAATTTCCAGTACCTGCTTGTGACCTTGCGATACCAATTTCTTCACCATCGGGCAATCTTTCATAGAAGATTTTTGCTTCTATTGGTTCGTTGGTTTTAGAGTTATAGACTTTTCCCCTTATTGTTACTACGGGAGCAGGTTTATAAAATACCGGTAATTCTATTCGGAAGATATCCATATTTTCTTCTGTAATCGCTCTCGAGTAATATGCATATTTCCCTGAGGCAGGAATATTGAAAAATTCATCATCATTTTCAGAATTTATGTCCGGCCCAAGGTTTTCTGGTTCTGACCAGTTCTGCCAGGTATCATCTAATCTTCGGGTAACGTAGATATCAGTACC
>CAMPJM010000584.1 GCA_946886805.1 uncultured Flammeovirgaceae bacterium
TTTTATACTTGGTCATTGTTTTTGGAATGGCAGGAGTATTTACCGCTTGCTCGGATGATGAAAATCTTCCGAATGGTGGTGAGCCGATGATTAGTTATATTAGAGTTACCAGTCCTGAATCCGCAGACTCACTTGTTATAGCGGCTGGTCAAGGAAGTATGATAGTCATAGTAGGGCAGAATTTACAGAATACTCGTGAGCTTTGGATAAATGATCGTCAGGCTCAGTTGATACCTACTTTTATCTCGAATACTAATGTCTTTACCCGGGTGCCGTCTTTGATACCTACGGAAATTACTAATAAGATGAAGATGATTTTTGCGAATGGTGATTCGTTGATCCATGACTTTACTGTGGAAATAAGTGCTCCTGTAATTGATAGGTTACTAAGTGAGCATGTTCCTATTGGAGAAGTTGCAGAGATTAGGGGCGATTATTTCTACGAACCTATTACAGTAACATTTGCGGGAGGAGTGACTGGTGAAATAGTTGAATTAGAAGACGATATGATCCAAGTTACCGTTCCGGAAGGTGCTGAGCCAGGGCCTATTACCATCACCACAAATTTTGGTGAAACCGAATCTGATTTCTGGTTTAACGATAATAGAAATGTCATTGCTGATTTCGAGAATACTGATTTTGAAGGCTGGTGGCATGGAAAAGATTTTATCGTCTCATCTGATCCTGAAATATCTCCGATAAGTGAAAAATTTTTGCGGGTAAATAAAGAGTTAGGCGAGTGGGCTTGGTTTGAAATGTGGGTTGGAAACGGTTCTACCATAATGGAAGCCACCAGTAACATTCCTGCTGATGCTTTTGATAATGCTGGTGATTATAGTATAAAGTTTGAAATCAACACGTTGGCTCCACTTACAGGTGCAGAAGTCAGAATGTATATGGGACCAGATATGGGAGGTGAACGAGGAGAGATATATTATAACTGGACGCCTAATGTAGATACTAATGGCCAATGGGAAACTGTAAGTATTCCCTTTGATGATTTTTTAGCTGCCAATACAACTTTAGCGTACGATCCATCGGGCTATCAGGTATCTTTCCACTTTAACGGTGCTTTAGCGATTCATGCGAATTTTGGACTGGACAATATTAGGGTAGTACCTAATTAAAGAATTAAATTTTTAATAAATACCCTTCACTATTTCTATAGTGGAGGGTTAAATAAAGTTATTAAATTAAATGGATACAAAATGTTAAAAACATATACAAATTTGAGGGCTTTCATGTTCTTGTTCCTGTTGATTGCCGGAGTTTTTGTTACAGCGTGTAACAATGATGATGATGATGATCCGAGTAATTTGATACAATTAAATAGTTTTGGCCCTTCCCCAGCACTGCGTGGAGGAGAATTGAAGTTTATTGGTACAAACCTGGATAAAGTAACATCTATCGTTTTACCAGGTGATGTTGAGATTACTTCTTTTGTTACTAAAACTCCTGCATTAATTGTAATTGAAGTACCGGAGGAAACTGTAGAAGGAATTGTTGTTTTAAATACTCCTGGGGGAGAAATCAAAACTAAAACGATTCTTGGTATTTCTGAACCTATTGCTATTACTAGTATTGATCCGGCAGTAGTACGCCCGGGAGAAACGATTACTATTAAAGGAACTTATCTCAATCTTATTGAGCTAATTACCTTTACCAATAACAAGGTTGTTACTGAATTCGTAAGTCAGTCAAAAACAACAATTGAAGTTAAAGTTCCTAATGATGCGGAAACTGGTATATTAATGCTTTCTACAGGTGTTGAAGATGAGGAGGAAATTCCTATTGTTGTAGAATCGGAAACCGAGTTAGAGGTTACCCTACCAAAAGCTACTACTTTGGCTCCAAATCCTATAAAAGCCGGATCTGAATTAACAATAAAAGGAACAGACCTTGACCTTGCTAATACAGTGGTTTTTCCAGGTGGTACGCGGGTAGAGAAAGAAGATTTCACCTTGACAGAAGAAGGCGATATTGTGGTTACTGTACCTTCAAATTCTCAGGATGGCAATGTAATCTTAATTGCCCCTTCTTTGGTTGAAACAGAATCAGCTGTAGCATTAGAAATGGTGGCTCCTACTATTGCTTCTGTAGCGCCAAATCCAGCAAAAACAGGAGAAAACATAACAGTAACTGGTACAAATTTAGATTTAATCACATCTGTTACTTTTGGAGGTGATAAATCAGGAGAAATACTAGACGGAGGAACTGCTACAAAAATCACTGTGAAAGTGCCTGACGATGCGACAGAAGCTGTTGTAGAATTTAATACAGACGCAAATAAGACAGTAGAATCTGCTGATGTTCTTACATTATTTGAACCTGTGATTACGACTATATCTCCATTAGTTGTCAAAACTCAAGAAGATATTACCATTAAGGGTACCGATCTGGATTTAGTTTCGAAAGTTATTTTTGAAGGCGATATAGAAGGGGTGATTGTTTCTTCATCGGAAACAGAGTTGGTGGTAACTGTTTCACCAAAATCTTTATCAGGAAAGGTTACTTTAGTAGCCAATAATGGAGTCGAAATTATTTCCGATCAAGCTTTAGATATTGAATTTGGAAGTGTTCCTTTAATTACTTCTGTTCCCGCAGCAACAAGTCCGGGCGAAATGATTACAATCGTAGGAACTAATTTAGATCTGACTGTGGATGTTATATTCCCTGGTGATGTAAAAGCAACCGCTTTTGGTGCGAAAACTGCCACCCTGATAGAGGTGATAGTTCCTGCGGAAGCAGAAATAGGGGAAGGAAAGATAAAGCTTGTTACTACTGTAGGTGAATTTATCGAATCTCCAACAATAAATATACAAGGAAGTATTGCTGCTTATATTTATGATGACGCGCTGACTTCCGGATGGCAACAATGGGGTGGCTGGGATACTGATCTTCAGGATTTTGCGAATACAGAGCACCCTGAAAGAGGAAGTAAGGCTATTAAGGTTGTTTATAAGGGTGATTATGGAGCAATTCAGTTACATCCTGTTGACCCTAAAGTTTTTAGCGGATATTCTACTTTAGTATTGTCCATTTACGGAGGCCCTGGATCTGAAGGAACCAAGATTGCGATCCAAACGAAAGATGGTAGTGGAACAATGTCTCCAGAGCCAACAATGACCATTAAGGAAGGTGCATACACTACATTTGAAATTCCTTTAAGTGATTTGAATAGTCCTGCTACTGTTGGAGAGCTTCATATTAAGAACTATGGATCATCTCCTAATACCATTTATATTGATGATATAGGTCTGAGATAATTAATTACATCCAAATAAAATAGAAAGCCCGATATCCTTATTGGGCTTTCTATTTAAAAGTGATTTGTTTTAGATCATAATGCA
Organism: uncultured Flammeovirgaceae bacterium; assembly: GCA_946886805.1. The sequence goes on from CAMPJM010000584.1 coordinate 3,351, forward strand.
TCCCCCTTCATTGTTTAAAGTAAATCCAGTAGTTCAATTAGTCAGTACCACAAAAGGAGTTGTAGTAGTAAACGACATGATGATATCTGTTTGCTCGTTTGATAACTCAACAAAAAATAATATTAAGTTAGGTGGTTCTATCAAATCTCTCTAGGGAGAAATCACCGATTTACTTTCAAAGAACTTGTAAAGCATAATTGAGCTGAACTATTTACGGCTAATTGGCGCTAACGGCAAAATGTGTGGCAAAATATAAAAGTAGGAAGAAGTGAATTATACGTTTACATTGATTTTGCTCTTGTGCATATC
>CAMPJM010000585.1 GCA_946886805.1 uncultured Flammeovirgaceae bacterium
CAACAAATATTATTAACAAGGTGATTGGTTTAAAGGGAATGATTAAAATTAATGACAGTTCATTGCCTCTCGACAACCAGGTCGAGCTAAATTTTACTAAAGCCCACGACCTAGTCTATATTTTAGATGATTACCTCAAGAATAAAGAATTAAAACTTAATTATGTAACCGCAGTAGAATCTGATAAAAATATTCTAACGGTATATGGTCACCATGAAAAAGACGGAAGTGCATATCAACAAAGGCGAATTTCCCTCTATAGAAACGATGTTTTTGTGATCAACAATTTTTTCATATACAAGCCTGCTATTTCATTGGTAACCGTTCCTTTTAAAATCCGTCCTCCAGAGGGCGATTTTAGACGCGTGGCGGCGTCTGGTTTAAGTAACGTAGGAGTTAATACGGATTTTTTCGGTTTCAAGCAAGATAGGTTTTATTCCACAGGAAAAAAATCGCAACTGAGATTTGGATTTGGTTTGTGGGCAGGGCCTTCGGTAGAGGAATTGGATTCTATTTCTACCGATGGATACCTGAAAAAGGATGAAAAATCCAAGCAACTGTTTATATCCACTGGATTAACGTTTACTTTCTCCTACAACAACTTAAATTTCATAATTGTACCTCTAGGCTTTGATTTTGGAACTTCAACAATTGGTAAACGATGGGTTTACAACAAAGAAAGATGGTGGGGATTTGGAATTGGTATTGACCCTAAAATATTCTCACCAATACTTAATAAGTAGTGTTATAATACCCAAATCCCCTTAAAAATATCAATTATCTAGTATCTTTCGACTTTGTGATAAGAACTTGCTGATTGAAAATAGGTGATACCTCCATTGCCATTCCATTTTTAAAGGAGGAAACATCGTGATTCGCGTAGCCAGTGAGCTAGTCTTAGATTATTGTTTTATGTTCCTGTTTTATAGCGAACTGCTAGTGCAATCTAACCTTATCCGTGTTTTGAGCTATTGAGGTCTTTATAATAAGTTAAATAATGCAACCTTACTGGCAAGTCGCATCGCTCTCTGGTCAGCCACTTATATACATCGTTTCTTATCGTGGTGTTGATTCAGCAAGTAATCCCTCCCAATCAAACTTGAAAATGAATTTATTTACTTCCAGAGTTTGTTCATCTCGCATGATGAATCTCCTTTTGTTGATCGTTTTGAATTCCTCAATTTTGACTCTTTTGTTGTTGAAAACGTTATAATGAGCTACTAAAAGGTTAAAAAAATTGATATTTCCATTTGGTTTTCGATGATGTGAAATATATTCATTCCTAAAAGCTTCCGGTATTTGGAACAATGCATCGCATTGCGTATTTACTTCTTCCATTGCTTCGATCTCATTTCTATGGAATTGCATTGCCTCTGATAGCATGTTGTCAAACATTTGTTTGTTTACATCGATAAGCCATTTTGAGGCTCGATTCGTCCACTCTGAAGAGGTAAAACTTTCCAGAAGTCCGTCCTGGAAGTTCAGGTATATGCCAATTGATGGTGCCTTATGCAGAGAATTGTCTTCTTTTTCTAGTGTTAGTACAGAATTTAAATATTCATAAGTTAACGAACGGGTTTCAATACCTTCGGTCAGAATATATTCAACCGTGTGGCTCGAATATTCAAAGTTCCAATCAACCTTTTTTAATTAGCAAATAATTGTCTTTAAATCAATTTTTACATCTTTTCTTTTTGCTAAAGCAAAAACAGGATTCTGGGTGAATATTTTAACACCAATCACCTCTATTGTTGGAGAATCAAAAGTATGAACTGTATGAATCTGCGTTGGGTCAAAACCAATCTCCTTAACTATGTCGTTAAGGGATCTGTTTACAGATCGTTCAGTCAATTCAATTAAGGTACTTCCTTCAATCTTGTAAATTCCTGTTTTTCCGCTGCCAGAGTTATTCGAATTCTTCTCAAATAGTCTTTTAAACATTTGTCGGGGATATTATTATTTTTTATTTTCCCTCAATCTAATAAGTTTTTTATGCTTTTAAAAGAACTAATTCGATTTTATGATGCCAATCCAGGCGATACTGCATTATCATTCAAGGCATTTACCGCGCATCAGCGATTTCATATACTTTTTTAAAGCTCAGTCCTCAGCCTCGTGTTTCATAGTTTCATTCAGATACTGCAATAGTGTGTTCTCTTTTTGTCGCCTGCAAAAGCACAACCCAAATCTACTCGAATGGCTTACCAATCTGGTACATAAATTCAATAAAAAGGATTACAAAGGAGAAATTCCGTTCTACTAATGCTTATTTTAATTTTATAGTCTTGAAGTGTCTAAACAGTTTCTGGCCGTTTTATTTTGGCTACTTCTGCCTCAAAGTCATAAGTAAGAGTCAAATCCTTAAACTGGTCTTCTTTAATGAGTTTGTCAAAGTAATGTTTGGTCTTTTTGTAGTTCAAATCTTTCTCCTTCACACCTTTAACATCTTCCCTCTTGATATTATAAAATTTTAACAGCTGAAGTATTTTTGAGTTATTGGTCGTTTTATTCCAATCATTAAACTCATTAGATTCAATTAATTCAAATGCGATTTTCCTTTCACTTACATTTAATAAATAATATGCATTTCTCCATTCATCAGTAATGCCTAAATCCCTAAAAAAATGTCGATAAATAATAAGAGTTTCTGGCATATGTAAAATCTCTTGAAATTCATTTAAATCTTTACCAAAAGCTTCTTCAAAAAAACTTCTCCCAGGGGCTACTATGCCCTTCGTTACGTTTAATACAGATTGAACAGCTCTAATATATTTTCTATTCCACTTTTTACCAATATATTTCCTGTCTTTTGCTTCCTCGCCAAATAGTGGTATATACTTCATTGGGAAAGAAAATATATGAATATCCAACTCCTCTCCTAAGTCGACATTGAGTTTTAACCTGTTGTATAATTCTTCTGGCGAATCCTTAAAATTATAAAGGATGTAGTTTGACAATTCTTTTATGTCATATTTAGCAGCTAAACGAACAGCACTTTCATATTGCTTTTTCATACCCCAATAATCAAAGGCAATTCTCAAAGGTCGAATTGGAATCTCGCTCATCAATTTCATTAACTCGTCAGTTACGTATCTCGCATCTGTCCCTTGGTTGAAATCTACAAAGCGCTGCTTTGGCGCTTTTGACCTGTATCGCTCAAAAGTTTCTTTTACTTCTTCATAGGCCATTAGTATTCCGCCTTTTGTTGTGGTTTGGAGTTTGATTAGCTTGTGTTTATCTAAAACGTCGTAAAAATTTTGCTGTCTCTTGTTTCGTAGTTTTTTTAGTAAACCATGCAAAAGACGGTAACTTCTCTTTGTATAGGCTTTATCATTTAATCCATTTTTAAGATTTTTGATTGCAATGTCAAGTTGATTTGGCTCAATATATGTTGCACCTTTGTAAAAACCCATATCTTTTATTTCTTGAATTATTTCTGGAAATTTGGGAGAAGCCAAAACATTATTATCCATTAAAAGTAAATGCTGTTGCTCTCCGTAAATTTCTTTAATTTCGGCAAACTTATCAAGGGTATCAATTTTCGGTTTGTAGGTGGGTTCTAAGATCGGGACAGAGCAGAAAGCACATTTTCTAGTGCAACCCTTTGTCATAAAAGTAAAATAGGCGCTACCCGTTGGATAGACATAGTCTATCTC
>CAMPJM010000586.1 GCA_946886805.1 uncultured Flammeovirgaceae bacterium
AGGAAATTCTTCAAAATTTTGATGGTGATAATTAAAGCCTATCAAATCCAAAGCCCCTGATTTGATTATGCTATTGTAAGGTTCGGGATCATTCATCGCAGAAGTAATGGATCTTGTCGTATCCAGGCTTCTCACTATTCCTGCCAATTCTCTTGCTATAGTGGTACCTGTACTATCGAATTGCTCCAGAATTTCATTGCCAATGCTCCACATAAAAATGCTGGGATGATTTCTATCCCTTAGGATCAAATCCTCCAGGTCTTTTTTGTGCCACTCATCCCAAACTGTGCTGTAATCATATTTATTCTTCCCTTTCTTCCACATGTCGTGAGCTTCATTCATCACAATAAAGCCCATTTTATCGCAGAGATCGAGTAATTCGGGCGCTGGCGGATTGTGGGCGGTGCGGATTCCATTTACACCCATTCCCTTCATTATCTCCAGTTGGCGTTCCAATGCCCGTGTGTTAATAGCTGCACCCAAAGCGCCCAGATCATGGTGGTTACAAACTCCATTAATTTTTACAGACTTTCCATTTAAGAAAAAGCCTTTTTCAGCATCAAATTTGAAATAACGAATGCCGAGGGGCGTTTCATACCGGTCAATTGACTCACCGTCTTGCTCAATGAATGTAACTACTTTATATAAGTATGGATCTTCAACGGACCATAGGTGAGGTGCTGAAACCTTAATTTCCTGCTGAACAGTTGTGATGGAATCCCTTAATGCGGTATTATAAGTACTTGTACTGGCAATTTCTTTTTCGTTGCTGTCATAGACAACGGTGCGAATATCAAACTCCCCTTCTCTTTTCCTGCTATTCCTGATTTTAATATCAATCATTATCCTGGCACTATCTTCGTTTACCTGCGGGGTAGTTACAAATGTTCCCCAATGGTCAATATGGACAGGATTGGTTTTGACCAACCACACGTTTCTATAAATCCCGGAGCCGGAATACCATCGGGAATTAGGCTGCTTCGAATTATCTACTTTCACCGCAATCACATTTTGCTTATCTCCAAAGTGCAAATGTGGCGTAAGATTATAACGAAAGGAAATATAACCATTAGGTCTGATTCCCAGATATTTTCCATTGATCCATACCTCGCTGTTGTGATATACACCATCAAAATTTATGTAAAACAATTTCGCTGTGTCACTTTCCTCTAAAGTGAAGGTCTTCCTGTACCAACCAATTCCGCCCGGCAAAGCACCGCCGCCTACTCCGGCATCATTGTCTTGATCAAATTCCCCTTCAATGCTCCAATCGTGGGGAACATCTAACTTTCTCCATGATGAATCATTTAATTGTGGTTCCTGACCATTTTCAATATCACCAAGATGAAACGACCAATTTTTTGTAAAGTATATTTTTTCTCGGACTGAGTTCTCTTGTTGGGGAACACAGGCGGCAAGGCTTACTATAAAGAAGCTTAATAAAAGATGTAATGAGATCTTTTGGTGCATGATTTAATAACCAGTTTTCCAGAAATGATCCTTACGAATAATCATTTCTGATTTGCAGATGGGTTTACCTATAAGGTTTATTTGAAAAAAGCTACCTCTGCACTTAGTTAGCGGTACGGAGATAGCTTTTACATAATCGTTAGAACTATTTAGTCTTCTAAAACATAGTGATATACGATCGTTTCACTCGGACTGTTAATTTTCCCAATCCAGAAACCTGTTACCTCTCCATCTTCATCGACATCCTGTTTTACCCACTTATATTCAGGGCCTGCAGTAGGAAGCCATGAACCAGCACCAAATTGAATAATATTCGCGTCCGGAATAGTTATTATGCCATCGCTATTGATTTCGACCGATGAAGTAGATGTGGTTCCAGCTTCATCTACTTTGGACATCATTACTTCTCCATTTACCTGCGTAAAAGTGATCGATTGATTTTCTACAGAAGCAGCAATATCTTCACTCCAATACCAGTCGTCTTGGGTTCCCGCCACTGTCCAACCTTCTCCAAGGGGATTAACCCAGTCTACAGGCCAGTTTACATCAATCTGGAACGTTTTGGATGTCTCACCAACAACACCTCCTGCAATTGCTCTAGTGACCACTCGCTTCAAGTCAGGCCCTTCTGATTCAAGCACAAAATGGTATACCATGTATTCAGGCTTGGAAGTATCTCTCTTACCAAACCAGACATCTGTCGTTACACCCGCAACACTATAGGTCTTGACGATTTTCCATTGATTATCTCCAGCAATTCTGTTACCCTCGTCATCTTCAAAATATTCCGTAGTGGTAATTTCCGTTTCGCCAGAAACGGAAATAGATGGTTTAAAACCTTCAAAGGTAATGAGGTTTTTATTTTCATTAATAGAGAACATGCCTTGATCTATTGTTCCATCATTCTGCCTCAAAACAACATCGCCGGTTTTACTGAACGTTAAACGCACATTTTCAATATTCGAAACCTTAGCCGTAGAATATCCTGTCGAGTCGGGATAGTCAGCACTGCTATACCAAGCATACTTCAAGCTGCCGTCCAGTTTAGCCCAATTAAAGGGACTTTCAGTGCTCAGTTTCCATGTCGTTGAAGAACTACCAGCAAGAATCTCCATTTGATTCCCATGATCGAAATTTGGATCTGGTGTATATCCAGGAACATAATTTTCAGCATATTCTTTAGAAACATAATTGAGTATATATAACCAAGGTCCCTCTTCATTGGTCCTCATTACAGCCACTCTAAGTTGATTCTCATTTAGCTCCAGAATACTCAAATTATCAGTCCAGTTAGAAGCATTTGGAATAAAACTCGCTGGGCGAATTATTGTAGCATCTGTGGTAGACAAGGTATGGGCAGCAGCATTTAAGGAAAATGTTCCTGACTCATTCTCACCCTCATTTGGTTTTACTGTTGTTAAGAAAGGCCCTCCCTCCAGACTGAAGGTCATTTCAGCAGCCATATCTTCAGCGGTAGCTCCAAGTTCAACTACGGTTGGCTCCCAGTTGGGACTGAAATCTCCCCAGGTAGGATTTCCACCCGGATCAGCATACGAGAGAGGTCCCGGAGCCAGACCATATTGCCCGTTATCAAGGATCCACGTTTTAGTTTTTCCAACACCACCAGTTAGCACTATCCAAAGAGGATCGCTTACATAAGTTAGGTTATCCTCAGTAACATCTATCACTATCGGATCCATTGCAACCACACCACCTGCTGTCATAGCAGAAAACTTAATAGTATATTCTCCCTTAAAAGGAAATCGAACAGTATCCGTCATCTTAGTTGAACGGCCTGTCTCATAATCCCACATAGCAACTGTTTCGGGGGTAAAGTTTCTCAGTACAACAGTATTACCACCTTCATCGATGGTATAAATTTGTTCAACCTCAAACTTAATTTGAGATTTGTCGAGTATTGCTCCCAGTTCATTGTCATCGTCCTGACATGCTGTTAGAAACAACATGCTAAGGAGAACCATTGAAAATATATTATATAATTTTTTCATTTTAAATATTTTTTAAAGTGATTACCAACCAGTGTTTTGTTTCAATACACCATCCGATAATGTAATTTGTGTATTAGGGATTTGCTGTAAACCTTTGGTTTCGATTAAACCGGAAGGCTCAATAATTTTATCTTCTACAACTCCTCCGTTAATAACTGTAGTAGATTCTTGAAC
>CAMPJM010000587.1 GCA_946886805.1 uncultured Flammeovirgaceae bacterium
GAAAATACGATTCAGTAGAGGCATACAATGCAGGGCAAAAAGGAGAGAAACTAAAGGTGATAAAAATTAATGTTCCTATTTATCACTATTCCTATGTCCGCAATCCGAAACTAATGGCAAAAAAAGACAATTTCTTTCAACAATTCTGGCATAGTGATGAAAAGTTAAAAGAGATGAAAAGGAAGGAGTTTGACTATAACGATGTAGATAAGCTGACTCCTTTTAGTGGACAACATCCAAAATATGTAAAAGAATTCATTCATGGGAAAGATTGGAATTTTGACTATGATCCATCTAAATCAACCATGTCATTGAAATATAGCATTTTATATCAGTTTGAAAAACTTACAGGCATTCGACCCTTTGCCTATAAGAACTATAAACTCATTCCCGCTGAAAAGGTAAAAAATTGAGCGGTTTCTATAACGACCTTGATTAAATAAAAAGCCAATCATGATTAAGCTATCTGCCGTAATCATCACATTTAATGAAGAAGGGAATATTGCCAGATGCTTGCAATCTTTAGAAGGCGTTGCCGATGAAATTATAGTAGTAGATTCATATTCAACAGACAAGACAGCTGAAATATGCAAGACGTTTAATATCAAATTTATTTTGCATCCTTTTGAGGGTCATATCCAACAAAAAAACTATGCTGTAACTCAAGCCTCACATGGGTATATACTTTCTTTAGATGCGGACGAGGTAATTTCTCCGACACTTCGCTCATCCATCATAAATTTAAAAAAGAACTGGGAGAGGGATGGCTACGAGTTTAATAGATTGACAAACTATTGCGGGAAATGGATTAAATACGCAGGATGGTACCCCGACACAAAATTGCGACTCTGGAGAAAAGGAAAAGGGCAGTGGGGAGGCACAAACCCTCATGATAAAATGACAATGGAAGAGAGTGCTTCAGTAGGTTTTTTAAACGGGGATTTATTCCATTATTCTTATCATTCTGTCGCACAGCATATTTCGCAAATAAATTATTTTTCTGATATCGCGGCAAACGAAGCTTTTCTTAAAGGAAAAAGGGCTTCTCTAATAAAAATAGTCTTTAGCCCCTTTTTTGTTTTTATTAAAAAGTATTTTTATCAAGGTGGTTTTACAGGTGGATGGATAGGTTTCACAATCTGTACAAACTCTGCTTTTGCAACCTTTTCAAAATACACCAAACTTAGAGAGTTGAGTAAGAACAAATAAGATTTTTTTTATCGATTCAGCAAAGCCTATTATGAAGATTATTATAAGCCGTACGGATAAAATTGGGGATGTGGTACTTAGCCTGCCTGTTGCAGGGGTCATCAAGAAGTCTTTTCCCTCCTCAGTAATTTATTTCTTAGGCAGATCTTATACAGAAGCAGTCATATCATCATCCACTTTTGTGGATCATTTTATTAATTGGGATAAGCTGAAAGACAAAGCAAATCCTTTGGCAGATTATAAGGAAATAGATGCCATCGTCCATGTTTTTCCAGATAGGGCTATTGCCAAAGCTGGCAAGAAAGCTGGCATAAATTTACGAATTGGTACTAGTCATCGCCTTTATCATTTTTTTACTTGCAATCGTCTCTTGTCATTGAGCCGAAAAAAAAGCGACCTTCACGAAGCCCAGCTAAATTTAAAACTGTTGGAACCGCTCGGCATAAAAAAGAATTTTTCTCTCGAAGAAGTCTCCGACTTCTATGGATGGAAAAATAGTTCAACACCTTCCCCAACATTCATTCCGTTTCTATCAAAAGAGCGGTTTAATTTGATCTTGCATATTAAATCCATGGGTAGCGCAAAAGAATGGCCTGTACAATATTTTTTTCAGGTCGCAGAAATGTTATCTAAAGAATTCAATATCATCATCACCGGCACATTGGAAGAAGGTGACGCAATTCAAAAGGAATGCGCCGCGATATTTAAATTACCATCTGTAAAAAATGCCTGCGGAAAATTTAGCTTGCCTGAATTTATCCGCTTCATTGAATGCGCTGACGGCCTTGTGGCATGCAGTACCGGGCCATTGCATATAGCTGCCGCCTCTGGTATCTATGCTTTGGGCTTATACCCTTCAACAAGACCTATGCATATAGGTAGATGGGGTGCTATTGGAAAGAAAGCATCTAGTTTAGAAGAAAAACAAGGAATGGTTGAAAGCTCAACCTCAAACAACAAGTACCTCGATACTATCACCCCTGAACAAGTATACGAGGTTGTCAATACCTGGAATAAACATCTATGAATTTAACCAAGAAATCCATTGGTGTGAATCGCATAAAATTAATGTTAACTTTGTGAAGCGTGCTAGCTGATGCAAGGTATTTAGCCGAAAATACTTGCCTTATCAATGTAAATTCTGGCACTTTGATAAGAGCGAAAAAAACAGCTATTTAGTGAAAAAACATTTTATACATAAACCTTCTTTAATGACCTTACCGGTTCCAAATCTCGAAGTTGCAATAGTTTTAATAAACTACAATTCCACTGCTTATACGATACAGGCCATTAGGTCAATCCAGGAGAAAACGAGAGCTGGACTGAATTATCATATTATGGTTGTGGACAATAATTCCAAACCCGAGGAACTTCAGAAATTGCAGGCATTCAAAAAAGAATACCCTTTCCCTATTTTCACGCTTGTTGAAAGCCGCATCAATTTAGGATTCTCAGGTGGAAACATGCTTGGCGTCCAAAATATCGTTGCTAAATATTATTATTTTCTCAATAATGATTGTCTCTTGCTCAATGATTGCATCGGTATTCTCTATGATTTTTGTGAAACAAATCCACGCGTTGCACTGTGTTCCGGAATGATGTATAATGAAAAAATGGACGTGGCTATCAATTATCAGTATCATCCCACTCCACAGGTAAAGTGGATAGGCTCAGGAATATTAAGGCTTTTCAACAAAAAAAAATATTCCTTTAAAAAAGAAGTATATGAAATCCCGACCAAGGTGGAAGTCATCAGCGGTAGCTCTATGTTTACTAGAGCATGTAAATTTCATGACATTGGCGGGTTTGACACTGTTCATTTTTTGTATTGTGAAGAAGAAGACATAGCATGGAATCTCCGACACTATGATTGTTATGTTGTACCAGAAGCAAAATATCAACACTTAGAAAACAAAAGCACCATTATTAACTATGATATAAAAAAAGAATTTTATATAAGCTTTTTGTATTATTATAGAAAAAATTTTGGTCGGACAGCCACGCTCCTAATACAAGTAATGCTTTTCTTTCGGAATATCCGAAAATTCTACAAAAGCAACTATTATTTTAAACTGTCCCTATTCATCTTAGGTGGTGCTCCTCTTAGAACAAGTTTAAGATATAAACAAAAGATTAGGAACAACTAAAATATAGGAAGAACTATCTTTGGCGAATGTGCATGCCTCGATACATCATATATTAAAAAAGCCCTCTTTGAAAAGACGGCTTTTTTAATGTACTATTTTTTCGATATTTAGTACAATCCTTAGTACCTATACGAATCTGACTTAAAGGGGCCATTTACGTCAACGCCTATATAAGCTGCTTGCTCAGGGGATAATTCATCGAGTTCCACTCCTATTTTATCCAAATGTAAGGCAGCTACTTTTTCATCAAGATGTTTTGGCAAAGTATAGACTTTGTTTT
>CAMPJM010000588.1 GCA_946886805.1 uncultured Flammeovirgaceae bacterium
GATGACAAATAAGACAGCAACAGATCCTATTGTCATCCTGACGATAGGAAGGATCCTGGCAAACCATCAATTTACACTGAAAATTACAATAGTTCTGCTTCGTCTAATGTTGCTGCTGCTTCTATAAGCATTACGCCGCTTAATTGCGTCGACAGATCTGTGGTGGCTCCCGGTTGGTTTTTCCAATCAGGACTGCTCATCATAGAAGGTCTGCTTATGCCATTGTTATAGAAAGTCTGTGCATTAAACTTAAAAAACTCGATAAATTTTTCCCTATCACCTTCGGAAAGGTCAGGGTTTTGGATCAAATCAGTGAAATATCTGATCAAAATACCTTTAAACAGCCCGCCGTCGCCTTGGTTCTCGCTTTTAAGTATGCCTTCCGATGTTACCTCTTGACTGGTCATGGTGGAGGTAGCGGTCTTAATCGCATCGTTCAAATAGGTAGCATCATTGGTTGCATCATACAATTCGTTGGCAGCACCTATATAGGTTCCCACGTTGTAGGTAAAAATCCACTCCTTTTTTATTACAGGTTCCCCGTTTTCCATGTTTATGTTATCCCAAACCAAACCAGTTGCCGGATCTACCAGCGTTTCTTTTTGCCAGGCATAAATATCTTTGGCCCATTGCAGGTCTTCAGGGTTTTTTTCCAGTCTGTACAATCCCAGTGCCAGTATAGCCCCCGGTGCGTTCGAGCAAGCATTTTTGCTGTCAGGGGTATCGGTCTTCCACTGAATTCCACCGCCATGTATGTCACTCCATCCTTTTTTTATCTCATTCCACAACTCCTTGGCGAGGGTTAAATAAAATTCATCATTTGTTGCTTCATAAGCTCTGATACAGGCAATGCCCAACCATTCCATATCATCATTAAAAACGTTTTGATATTGGCCGCCATTTCTTACTTTTATGCCATTCACCAATGCTTTCATTTGCGAAATATAGGCATCGTCTTCTGTTCTAAGATAACCATCAACCAGTACATCCAACATGTGGGCATTCCACCAATAGTTAAAGTTGTTGTTTCCCGCATTGTCCTGCTTAAAGGTCCCTTCCGTAGATAAAAAGGTATTGTAGGTAGCCGCTTGCATAGAGTCAGCAGTAGCTGCCCAGGTATACTCCTGTTCAACTTTGTCTACCGGATTCCTTAAAGGTCCTAAATCATCCTCTGAACATGAATTCGTGATCGAAACCAGAAATCCAGTGACTATAAAGGCTGTGTATTTTAGAAATTGTGTTTTCATCTTTTTGTATATTTAATGAGTCTATAAGTAAAGCCTAATCCTTTTTGCTTCGGAAGAGGCTTTACTGTATATTTTTTAATGAGGTGTTACAACGTGCGTATACTCTGGAACAGAAGTATTAAATATTATTTTAATATCTGATTCGTTATTGTCCACTGCATCAGCAAACTTAAAAGCGTTTGCCCATTGGTCATTTGAAACAGGAAGCATATACCAATAAGAAGCATCTGTGGATTCGGTAGGACGCTGATTGTCATTATTTACACTTCCGTACCATTCCTCAGCAGTAGAACCATCGGCATTTATTGTTGTAAAACGGAATTTGTAGCGTTCGTCTCTTCCCCAATCTTCTTGTTTGAATTCTATAGGTGCGCTTAATATTTCCCAGGTTCCATTTCCTGCATATGGAAGTTCAAACAAGGTAGTATTATTGGGAGAAAACCATAATTCCACCGGACCGATCGCTGTCATTTCTGTGGTAGCAGTAGAGAAATCAACTTTTATTCTATATACTGTTTCTTCCCCTGCGTATGCAGTTTTACCTTCGGCTTTTAACTTTCCATCTTCGATGAAAAATGTTTCTGGTGTGCCTTCAGTTCCTGTAGCAAAATAATATTCACCTGCTTTTAAGGATGTATATATTTCAAACACATTATCCCCTACTTTTTTCATCTCCAAGGCATCAGCCAGATTTTCACCACCTTCTGTTGCAGTACCAGTAAGGTACAGCTGATTTGGAGCGATGAAACCTGCTGGCCTTTCAACTTCAATAATTCTGGCAACTGCAGATTCCTGAACATTTATTCCTTTTGATGAATAAACCGTCCATTTCAGTTTTCCTATACCTCCACGCTCGATGCCGGCCATTCCTGCCACTCTGTTAAGATCAGCAAAAGGAAAAGTTAGAAACCTTTTTAGACCGTTTCCATCCGACGCAATCTTATATACAGGATTGGAAAAATCGCCATCTTCTTTATCAAAAACTACTTCGTACAACACCACACCGTTGTCTTCTGCTTTAGCTGCTTCCCATTCAAATAACGCTGAGCTGCTTCCTTCTAAAAAAAGGTACGCATTATCGTCGGGTGCGTACAAACTCCCAACCGGAGTTACCTGGGTGTTATTCAACCCTTCATCGTCCTGGCAACCAGTAATCAGCGTTAATGCAGCAATTGCTAAGAGAAATAAATTACCATATATCTTTTTCATGTGTATATATTTTGATTTTTAAAGGTCACATGGAATTCGCTAAAAACTTTATTCATCCTCGGATAATAAAAATTTAGGATGAAAAAGTTTATGCTCATTTCATATTATTTTTTGATTTTTATATTCAAGAATAATTGTAATAGTTAAATTGAAATTAGTTCCAACCAGGATTTTGAGTGAGGTTGGGGTTGATGTTTCTTTCATCCCGCGGAATAGGCCATAGATAATGTTTGGCGGGATCAAAAGTCCGAAGATTGACCCGGATATAACCGTCATCTTCTGAGGCAGGGCTAAATCTTGCTCCGTGCGCCCAACCGTTCAAAACATCTTCCGCTATTTTCCACCTGCGGATATCAAAAACCCGCAATCCTTCCATTGCCAACTCTGTTCTGCGTTCGTTCCTGATCACTTGGCGCATCTCACCCTGATCTAAAGAGGCATCATAATTTAATGCAGCTGGGTCGGTAAACCCGGCACGCGCTCTTAATGCTCTGATGGTCAAATTCCAGGTAGCTTCGTCCAATTTTGTAAGCTCATTTTTAGCTTCTGCATACATCAGTAGCACATCCGCATATCTGATAAGCATCAGGTTCAACCCTGAAGCCATTTGTGTAGAATGCGTAGGATCAAAATATTTCCTGGTGTAGTAACCCGTGGGGCTGGCTGAGGAACCTGGAGCATATTCATCCGGTGCATTTTCATCAGGATCCGATCCGGGTGCTATGTATATTGTATGGCTACCTCCATCGGCTTCTTCCCACTCATAGCCATGATAAACAACAGTATGTGTAAGCCTGGGATCCCTATTCACATAGGGGTTTTCCTCATCGTAGCCTGAGCCGTCTTCATTTATCTTTTTGCCATTCAGGGTCAAATAACTATCTACCAACTCCTGAGTGGGAGCTAAGGCGTTTAATCTGGCACCGGCAGATAAGGGAGCCATATCAAAAAACTGATTCCAGGTCCTAACTAATGGTACATATTGCAAACTCAGGATATCCTCGCTGTTGTACTCGTTTTCCGGTAAAAATAGTCCTTCATAGGAAGGGAATAAACTATAGCTGCCATTTGAACTATTTCCTATCAATTGCTCACAAGCGGTTACTACTTCCTGCCATCTGCCTTCGTATAACAAAACCCGGGCTTTTAGTGCTATTGC
>CAMPJM010000589.1 GCA_946886805.1 uncultured Flammeovirgaceae bacterium
CCAATGGGCACCCATGATTTTAATCTTTTTTCCTTACCAGTTAATCCTGGTGATAAGGTAATAAGTGAGGGATTATGCGAGGTGCCAAAATATGCAGATAAGCTTCATTTTCCCCATGGCATTAAGGGTTATTTCGATCTCGAAGACGCTAAATATTGTGCCATGAAACAGGGAAAGCCGCTTTTTATTGATTTTACCGGCCATGGCTGTGTAAATTGCCGGGAAATGGAGGCAAAAGTGTGGTCAGATCCCAAGGTTTTGCAAATGCTACAGCAGGATTTTATAGTGGTGGCACTATACATCGACGAAAAGGAAGACCTTCCCGAAAAAGACTGGTACAAATCCACCTTTGACGGGAGGATAAAAAAAACAATGGGCGAACAGAATGCTGATTACCAGATTACGAAATTCAATAACAATGCCCAGCCATTTTATGTGATCATGGATCCTTATACTGAGGAGGTTTTAGTAGAGCCTATGTCTTATGACCTGGAGGTGAAAAACTTTTTGAGGTTTTTGAAGGAGGGGAGGAAGAGGTTTGAGAATTTAGTAAAATAATTATTAGAAGTAAACCTATCCATTGGTAAAAAAAACGTGAAATTTTAATTCAACATTGTTGATTTTCTTCAATGTATAAATGTAGGAAAGTTTATTATTGTCAGATGGTTTTCATTAAAGGGCATGGCCATTTGCCATGCCTTTTATTAAACTAAAGCCATTAAAGCTCTACAAATTCACCTTCTGTCTGGCTATTGGGAATCATTTGTCCAGACTGATTAAATTCTGCGGTACAAATGGTTTCAGCCAAATCGCATTGGTAATCCTGACCTTCAACTTGTCCGGAAATATCCACCCATTCCTGGGTCTCGGGATTCAACGCCCGCTTGATGTTTGCCGAATCCTCTTGCGGAGAATTAAAGGCGAAGGCGCCAAAACTTGCTACTACAAAGGCAACTAAGGTTACACTATTTTTTATATGCTTCATTTTTATGGGGCTTTTTGACGCTCAAAAGCCTAACGTCTATTAAATAAATGCTTACTCTTTTTTAGGGTTTTCAGCTTTCCCCTTTTGCCTGCCCCTGACTAGTATAGGGAGGCGATCGCGATATTTTACCAAAAGCGTTGTACGGTATCTTTTTTTTCTCATTTCTAATATGAATCCGATCGTTGACAGTATTAAAAAGAAGATGTTGACTGCCAGATGGCCTTTCCAGGATAAGCTTTCCATAATGGCACCACAAGAACAGGGAACTCTGTCAAAAGCATTTGCAACGATCAGTCCCACGTAGATGGTAAAAGCTGCCATAAGCACCAGGGATAAAGCCAACCCCATCAACCTCGTGAATTTTCTGATCAGCATAATAGCTACCACCAATTCAATTAGGGGAACAGCCCATGCCAGTTGGCTGCTTAACGAAATGGGTAACGGCTGATTTAGCATCTGTCCCCTAAAGGTTTCAAAGTCCAAAAATTTGCTTATAGCGGTGTAGGCAAAAAGCAGGACAAGCAATGTTGAAACGATCAATATGGTAGCATTTGATTTCATGGCCTCATGTTGTGGTGGTAAAAAGCTATAAATGAATTTAAATTTTATTACTACCAGCTAAAAGTTTTGCTAGGCTTTTATGCATTTTAAAGCTGTTTTATTGATAAAGGTCAATTTTTTTATTTTGAGGTAGGGTAGGAGGCCTTTTTGGTGTGTTGAATAAAAGCCACCCCTACACGGGGACGGCAATTTTTTTGCTGAGGTCGGAGTAAAAAATGACTGCAATGGAAAACACACTCTACAGGTTGAAAAGTTTTTTTGATCCTTTTTTTAAAAGTCAATTGACAGATTGGAGGCGGTTGGAAAGATATTTGGCCATTGACAATCTAAAGGCAAAGACAATTGTAAAGCACGCAGGTGAGAAGGAGTATTTCCTCCGCTTTATCCTGAAAGGGGCCGCCGTCATGCAGGTAAAACAGGACACAAGGGAGGTCTGCTTTGACCTGTGCTTTGAAGATGAATTCCTCTCGGATTTTGAATCACTCAATAGGGACAAACCTACCAATATCCAGATACAGACTTTTGAACCCGTGAGGGCACTGTTGGTGAACCGGGCAAATTTGTTCAGGGCTTATCAGGCATCGGACTTTGGGTCGCAATTGCGGAGCGCACTTGCAGAACAACAAAACCAGCGGAACCATAAAAACAATATTGGGTACCTGGGCAGAAACACGGCGGAACGTTACCTTAAACTGTTGAAGGAAAGGCCGGAGGTGCTGCTACGGACGCCCCAACATTATATAGCCTCGTATCTAGGGGTTTCCACAGAAAATCTTAGCCGGATCCGAAAGCGGATAGGAAAGAGGTAAATGCTACATCTAGTTTCTGCAATTTTCCACCGGTTAAAAATTACTCAATTCAATATACTGCAAAATTGGGGTTGTTGTTCCAACAGATGATCTAAAACTAATAACTTACTCTGTCCTAATATTTTAACAGGACTAGCCATTGCTGCTTTTATAGCATGGAAACTGATGGTAAGAATGGTAATTGGTATTGCCAAGCCAGTGGTTAACGTAAAGACCTGCCAGGAAATAGTGACATTGTAGACAAGGGCCTGCAACCATTCGTTCATGATATGCCAGGCTATTGGAGAGGGCAGGACCATCGCTATGATAATGAGCTTCAGGAAGTATTGATCTCAGATAGGGAGTAAAAGGGGTTTTTCGGATCGCATGGGTTAAAAGACAATTCAGAATTGTTTTTGCAACTGTATTGCAATAACAAAAATTATTTTACCTTTGTGCAATATAGTTGCATGTTTGGCCATGGAGAAATTGTAATGGACGGAAAGTTATATCACTTTTAAAGAAGAATTTTTCAAAGTAAAGCCTCCCTTTAACACGTTTTACAGGGGTCTTAATTGGTTTGTAACTGATCAAAACGGATGTCAATCCAGAATCGCCATTGATATTAAAATTATTGAATAATTAAGATCAACCAAAATAGAAACAAAATGAAAACAAAAAAATTCTTTGCTCTTGCAGTCCTCATTACAAGCCTGTTGTTCTTTAACGCTTGTAGTACAGATGACGATAATGAAATCGTCTTAAACCCACCAACGATTAAAAATGTCGAGATCGGTGGTAACAACGAAACTGGTTTGATCGGGCGAGACCTCCATTTTAATATGGATGTTGTAGCCGGCGAGCTGATTGAAATGGTACAGGTCAAAATACAGCAGCGAAGCGACGAGGACTATTCTCACGAGTGGTCACATGAAATCACCTGGGAAGAATATCAAGGTGTGAAAAATGCCAATGTACATAAGCATTTTGATGTTCCTGAAGATGCTGCTGAAGGCCATTATGACTTTGTGATTATTGTCAACGATCAAAATGGTACGACCCTGGAAGACGTAAGAGAAATCGAATTAATTGATCCGTCGAACCTTCCGGTAGACCCGACGATGAATGTTTTCATGGTAAGACAAAAAGTTGATGATGGTGATTTCGAAACTTTCTATGAAATGGATGAGGGATTTACAAATCCGGCAAATAAGAGTTTTAAAAAGGGTGATAACCTCGATGGATTGGCTTCAGTCAGTAATGTGAGGGATGATGGTAGC
>CAMPJM010000590.1 GCA_946886805.1 uncultured Flammeovirgaceae bacterium
TCCTTCTCGCCCAATTTCTGCAGGGTTTTATAAGTGTAGTTATAAAGCGAATCTGCAAGTGTTCCCAAGTCTTCCACATTTTCCCAGGCGAGGGGAATATTTTGAGCGGCAGGGTCCGTCCAGGTATCTGAATAATGAAAATCGAGGATTACCTCTAAACCAGCTTCTTTAGCTCTGGAAATCGACTTTGAAACGTCACTGAAAGTGCTGTATGCGGTCCAGTCGGGATTGTGCCACAACCTCAATCTTACTACATTGGCATTTTTTTCGGCAAACAATTGATAGGGATCAACTGCCACTTTATTTTCATAATATACCGCACCGCAGTCCTCCAGTTCATTCACGTAAGACAGGTCAACTCCTCTGTAGAAATTCTGACCAAAAGCAACAGAAATGCTTGCAAAAAGCCCTGCCATGAGAACTAAAAGGAACTTGTGCTTTATAATCGGAAGAACCGCATTTAAATTCATGATAATAAAAATTATATTAGTTTTCATGTATCTTACTACCAGACAGTTATAATAGTTAGTTAAAGACTCAGTTTAAGCTGTTCCTAGCCAGGCACCCTATGGAAAAATCTCCGAAGACGCTTATCAGTTAAGTTTTAAATTAAAGTAACTACTCAGGTACTAGAAAACCGTCATTCCTAGCGAATCCCGAAAGCGTTCGGGAGTAGACCAGGAATCCCCGCTACGAAGTGCTGGAATAATTTGGTGATTCCGAATTCATATCGAGGGATTCCGGATATTTACTCCGTGAAAAACTCCATAAATTCCGGAATGACGATATATATTTCGTCATTATACCTGAGTAGTTACAAATCTTTTATTGTTAAATTGATTCACACAACTGGTACAATAAGAGTATTTTTCACAAATGTATTTTTTGCAATTCTTAAAGTATCAATTTGCCTATAGCTCCTAAATCAGTAGCCGTCATTCTGTTCAAGGTTTGGATTTATGTTAAGTTCTGTCTGTGGAATTGGATAGTACCTATGGTAGGGCTGTGCATTTGTGACGCCTCTGTCCTTTGCCTTCGAAATAAACTTTCCATGTCTGATCAAATCATCCCTTCTGTACCCTTCAGCATATAATTCCCAACCGCGCTCCATCAAAATATAATCCCTGAACGCCTCTTTTGACGCAAAATCCGACAGGGAAATGCGTTTAGTAGGATCATCATTAAATGCCCTATCCCTGAGCTGATTTATTAAATCAACGGATTCCTGATTTGGTCCCTTGATCTCGTTCAAAGCCTCGGCCAAGGTCAATAATACTTCTGCATACCTGAGGATAACAATATCATTTCCTGCCCAGGGCACAACGCTTGCAGGATCTGGTGCATATTTCATAATCATTGCCCCGTTTGAAATTACTTTTTCCTCACCGCTCTGATTGGTGTACGATTTTACGATAAAGCTTTTTCTGATATCCTCGTCATCAAAAGTGTTATAAAATTCGTCTCTAATTCTATGGCCACCCCAGGATCCGGCAACATAATCCGACTCAGCAGTGTGGGCAACAAGCGTATTTCCGAGTCCAGCTTGTGCCAAAGAAGGTATCGCCAGTATAATCTCCTCGTTTCCACCATTATCCGGGGCAAATACATCACCATAATTATCTGCCAGGGAATAGACATCTATAACTTTACGAGCTGTTTGTTCCGCCTCAGGCCACTGCTTTTCGTTCAGATAAAATCGTGCTAAAAGGGTATTAGCTGCCCCACTGGTAAAACGGCCGAATTCGCTTGCAGGATAAGAAGGCGGCAATAAAGTTACTGCTTCCTGAAGGTCTTTTATAATTGCCGCGGCCACTTCTTCCTTTGGAGCTTGTGCGGGAAGAAAATAGGGATCCGGATTCACTTCCAATATCAATGGGATGTTGCCATAAAAACTGTAAGCATAGTAATACAGCAACGCACGACCAAAAAGAGCCTCTCCTTTTACCCTGTTTCGAATGGCTTCGCTCAGGTTTTCATTACCTTCCACGTTTTCAATTACATTATTGGCAATAGCTATACCTTCATATAAATCTGAAAACATAGCGTCAAAATGACCGCCGAAATCCGGAGTCCAGGTAAAATACATCAAATGCCCTAAAAAGCTGCTTGGAGAGCTAATGCCCCAGGTGACGAAGACTTCATCGGTGGGAACCTCAGTAAAATTAAACACTGAGCCTTCGCCGTAAGCAAAGAAGCCCCAGCTTTCTCTCTGCGGATTATCCGCAACAGGTCCATCTGCACGTAGCTTTGCATACAAGGCATCCACAGCGGTAATTGCATCTGCGTCAGTTTTAAAGAAATTTCCAGATGAAACTTCATCGAAATACTCTTCTTCCAGACTTTGATCACAGGAAGTAACAGTAAATAGCACGAGCGCTATGACCACTAAAAATTTGTTTATATATATCTTCATCATGTCCAATAATTTAAAATGTAACATTTACACCAACTGTATAAGTCCTGGCATTAGGGTAACCGTCGCCTGTTTCAGGATCTATTCCTTCCCATTCAGTGAATGTAAGTGCGTTTTGGGCATCTACATATATTCTGAGGTTTTGGAAGATTTTATCAGGAAGCGGTACATTATAACCAAGGGTGATATTCCTGAGCTTGATAAAAGAAGCATTTTCGACATAGCTGCTTATATACACACCGTCACCATCAGAAACTCTTTTGAAATTGTTGACTCCGGATGGAATGGAATTGCTTGGGTTGTCAGGTGTCCATCTGTTTAAAACTTCCACAGATTTGTTATTTCCCAATAAAATATTATTTACATCTTCCAAACCAGCACGGGTACCATTGTATCGACTCACGCCAAAAACGCCCTGAAAGAAAAAGTTGAGATCGAAATTTTTATAGGAGAAGGTGTTATTAAGGCCCATGGTAAGATCCGGTTGCGAATTTCCCAACAATACCACATCACCATCCTGGGTAATTTCTCCGTCCTTATTGAGGTCCTTGAATTTAAAATCTCCGGGTTGGGCTGTAGGATCTGCGCTACTAGCGATATCTTCCTCCAGTTGCCAAATTCCGTCTATCTGATATCCATAAACTCCTGAAACAGGACCGAACTCTTCCTGGATTGAAGGAAAAGGAACGTCTCCCCTGTCTCTCCATTCATTGTCGTTATAGGCAATATTGTAAGATGTAATCCAGCTAAAGCCGCCGTCCCTGCCAACAATATTGTTTGACTTTAAAGCTAATTCTACGCCATGGTTCTGAATGGAACCTGCGTTGGTAAAAATACCATCCTGGCCAGAGGTGCCGGGAAGCGCAACCCACAATAAAACATCGGTAGTAATTTTTCGGTACAAGTCGATAGAACTTTGAATTCTTCCGTTTAAGAAAGCCAGGTCAAAGCCCAGGTCAAGTTGCGTAGTGGTTTCCCATTTTAGGTCACGGTTTTCAGGTCTGGTAGGGCTTAGGCCTATTACTTGCCTCCCGTCTTCGCCAAAAACGAATTGGCGGGTTACACCATACAACGATTGTGAGAGTTTATTGCCGATTTCCTGATTTCCAGTTTGCCCGTAGCTCAACCTCATTTTTAATTCAGAGATAAAATTGGAGTTGAAGAAAGGCTCCTGATCTACCTTCCAGGCAATAGCTCC
>CAMPJM010000591.1 GCA_946886805.1 uncultured Flammeovirgaceae bacterium
CCCCTTGGCTCCTTTTATGGATACCGTTACCTCGGTGTTTACCAAAATGTGGATGAAACGTACGTCCGGAATCCAAACGGTGAGGTGATGATGGATATGGATGGGGAAATGGTATTTATGTCAAACGGTCCGCAAAAAGTATATCCGGGTGATGCCAAATATGAGGACATAAACCAGGATGGCGTTATTGATAAATATGATATTGTCTATTTAGGTAATGCTATGCCGCTATTTACTGGAGGCGGTGGGGTAAACGTAAGATTTAAAAGCTGGACTTTATCTTCCTTTTTCCATACCCGTGTCGGACAAAAAGTAGTGAACAATACTCGCATAAATACAGAAAATATGATTGGAGAAGCCAATCAAAGCACCGCAGTTTTGAACAGATGGCGCCATGAAGGGGACGACACGGACATTCCCCGTGCTTTATATGGACAGGGGTATAATTATTTGGGCTCAGATAGATTTGTAGAAGATGGATCATTTGTTCGCTTGAAGACCCTCTCAATTAAATATTCACTACCTAAGGCTTTGCTGAATACCTACGGCATTTCCAGACTTGACTTGTGGGCTACAGGTTATGATTTATTTACCTGGACCGATTATTCCGGACAAGATCCGGAGGTGTCGCTTTCGTCCAATGTCTTTATGCTCAGTGTTGATAATGCGAGTACACCAAGCCCAAGACGGTTTGCAGTTGGCTTAACTATGAATTTTTAAAAAAGAATATGATGAAAAGAATATACTTATGCTTATTAGCCACTTTGTTCTCCTTGAACTCCTGCAACGATTGGATGGACGTAAAGCCTGAAAACGACCAAACAAGCGGTGAATACTGGCAAAACAAAGAAGAAGTAGAAGCGGTGTTGGGTGCAGGATATGTGCGGCTGAGAGAATCTGTCGAGCAAATGTTGGTATGGGGAGAGGTACGTGGAAATTCACTTTCGCTGAGTGGGTTCATTGACCAGGACTTGTATTACCTAAAACAATGGAATATTCTGCCTACCAATGAATATACTAAATGGGGAAAATTTTATCAGGTAATTAATTATGCCAACATGGTCATCAAATACGGACCAACGGTGGTAGAAAAAGATCCTTCTTTTAATGAAGCTGTTATGCGGTCGTATTTATCCGAAGCATATTATTTAAGGGCACTTTCTTACTTTTATTTAGCGCGGAATTTTAGGGATGTACCCCTTATTCTGGATCCTTACATGACGGATCAGCAGGAATTTGAGCTTCCGAAATCGTCTCAGGGAGAATTGTTTATCCAGATAATAGCTGATCTGGAAATAGCTTTGGAATCGAGTAAAGAAGTGTTTCCTGAAGTTTGGGAAACAAAAGGACGTGCTACAAAATGGGCTATCAATGCCACCCTGGCCAATGTTTATCTATGGACAGGAGAGTATGATAAAAGTATAGCGGCTTGTGATAAGGTTATCAATTCAGGTAGTGTAGGGCTGATCAATGGAGTGGTAAATGGGGCCAATAATTGGTTTACGATATTTAGTTTCGGAAATACAAATGAAGGAATTTTTGAATTGCAGTTTGATGAACTTCAAAATCAGACCAATGACATAAGATCTTGGTTTAGCGGAATTGACCGGAACTATATTATTTCTCGACATATGGTGAGTTTGTTCCAAAGTTCTGCCGAAGATATCCGTGGCGCAAATGCTACCTATTTACCGGGCGATTTAACTATTTGGAAATACCAGGGAGCCGAAGCAGCTAGTACAGAATCAGGAAACCTTATTCCCCGCTTGTATAGCGATCAGAATTGGATCATCTATCGTATGGCGGATATTTATTTAATGAAAGCGGAGGCCTTGGTGATGCAGGGGACGGATAATTATGATGAGGCGATTGGGCTTGTAAATTTGATTCGTGCGAGGGCTGGCATATCGCAACCTTTATCTGCACCTACCAATGAACTTGAGATGCTGGCGATTATACTGGACGAAAGGGCCCGGGAGTTTGTGGGAGAAGGCAAGCGATGGTATGATTTGTTGAGGGTCGCACAAAGAAACAACTACCAGTACAAGAACTATCTCATCAATCAGGTAATATTAGGTTCTGATGCCAGTGCTGCCCCGATTATTAATTCCAAGCTTCAGGATATTGACAGCCATTATCTGCCAATAAATATTGATGAACTGCAGTCCAATAGGAGATTGGTTCAAAACCCTTATTATGATAATCTTAATTAACGCAAAATATGAAAACTTTAAATATCCTGATATGAAAAACATTTATCTGATATTCTTTTTTGTGCTTTGTTTGTTTTCCTGTGAAGATCCCTATGAAAACACAACTTACACAGCATTTGAAGAACTTCCTGCAGCTTCATTTCTTGCCTCACAACCAGATGACTTTGGGATGTGGACAAGCTTGTTGGAGCATGCGGGTCTTTATAATACCCTAAACCTACAGAGAGTATATACGCTATTTGTTCCTACAAATGAAGCCGTTGAAAAGTACCTTCAGCAGCATGAATTTCAAGCTGTGACGGATATTCCGCGTGAAGAAGCAGTGTACCTTATCAAATACCATGTTCTTGAGGGAGTGGCTTTTGATCAAAGTCAGTTTGTGAGTGGTGTGATCAATGCACCTACCGAAACCGATGACAGGCTTTCGATAGAGTTTCGTGAAGGAGGTTTGGGTTCCATCTACATAAATGGAATAGCCAGGATCGCACAGTTGGATATCAAAGTAACGAACGGGATCATTCATTCTATTGAAGAGGTCCTGATTCCGGTTAAAGAAACTATTCTACAGAAACTTCAGGATGAACGTTATTCGATCTTTCACGAGGCTGTTATAGTCACTGGACATGATGCAATATTAAATACCATTTCTGTCGAAGATGTGGACGATCAAGGGAATCTGGTAGAGAAACGCTATCGTTTTACCGTCTTTGCCGTTCCGGACAGTGTTTATGCTTCACAGGGAATTACCGGGTTTGAAGATCTGAAAACCAAAGTCAACGCAACAGGTGCAGATTTTACTGCTCCCGAAAATGAATTGAATAAATATATTGCTTATCATTTGCTTTCACAACTAAGGTCATATGATGACCTCGCCAACTTCCCGGAAGGACAAACTAGCATGAATATAAATACGCTTGCAGAAAATGAATTGGTAAGCTTAACCAATGTTGCAGGCAGTCTTACAATCAATTACGATCAGGAGACTGAAGCTGAAAATATCACATTCGTGAAAGCAAATATAAATGCCAAGAACGGCGTCATTCATGAAGTTAGTAACTGGATGCCCACTTTTACGCCTCCTATGGTTACGGTACTGTGGGATTTGGCCGATTATCCTGATCTGGCTGCTGTAGCTGAAAACTACCAAAGTGCCTCACTAAGCAGTACCTATACGAAGGTGCTTTCTAAAGGTGAAATTTCTACTTATACCTGGAACTCCATGCCTGAAAGTAAATACAATGTAGTGTCCTACCGGAATAACAGAAACGCAGATGGCGTATGGTACCAGACCCATAATTATGATCATCTTCGAATAGAGCCAGGGCCTTCAGGCTGGGTAGAGATGGAAACGCCTGTTTTAATAGAAGGCACCTACAAAATTTCGCTTCAATTTGT
>CAMPJM010000592.1 GCA_946886805.1 uncultured Flammeovirgaceae bacterium
AATGAATCCTCATGTTCAAAGAACTGCTATCAATTTTATGGGCTGTTATGCTGCATTTAATGCCATCAAAGTAGCGGATGCTATTTGCAAAGCTGAAAATTCGGCTAAAGTGTTGGTGGTTTGTGTGGAGTTGTGCAGCATTCATTTTCAAAAGCTGAAGGATGACGATAATATTCTGTCCAATGCCTTGTTTGGAGATGGGGCAGCTGCCATGATCATTCAATCAGAAAAACCGGAGGGACTGTCTCTTTCCCTGGAGAAGTTCCATTGCGACCTCAAATTTGAAGGAAAGCAGGAAATGGCCTGGCACATCGGCAACCACGGTTTCGAGATGAAATTATCTTCTTATATTCCTGATATGATCAGAGGCGGAATAGCTGAATTGACCAATGACTTACTTCTGTCTTTTAATTTAGAAGTAAACGATGTCGATTTTTTTGCAATACATCCTGGAGGCAAACGAATATTAGAGACTATTGAGCAGGAATTGGGAATTACCAAGGATAGCAACAGGTATGCTTATGCTGTTTTAAAGAAGTATGGCAACATGTCCTCCCCAACAATTTTGTTTGTTTTAGAATTACTTCTTTCCGATCTTAAGCCGGAGGATTTGGATAAAAATGTTTTAAGTTTTGCTTTTGGGCCTGGTCTAACACTCGAAAGTATGCTTTTAAAAGTGTGCAGTAATTGAAATTGATCTTTATTTTAAGAATGCTCGTCAATACTTTTTTGCCCTTTGCTTCTACTGCAAATAGTGAAAGAAATCGTTTTGTATAATTATGAAGTTTACCACTAAGTTTTCAAGTAGATCGGATGAAGAAGAGATCATGGATGACCTTAACAGTTCGGGTGAGGTGATTGATCAAACACTTTATGAACTGGATGAGATAAACAGAAAATTAGGAGGAAATCACGTGACCATTGATGGCATTAAGCGGCTGTTATTGAAAAATCCTCCATTCAGAAAATTGGCTATCGTAGACATCGGATGCGGGGGAGGGGATATTTTGATAGAAATTGCAAAGTGGGCAAATAAACGAAGACTGGATTTTGAACTGATTGGTATAGATGCGAATCCAAACATAATAGAATTTGCCAGAAAAAATGCTTCTTCCTACCCACAAATTCGGTTCGAGGTTTTAAATATTTTTTCTCAGGATTTTAGAAACCAATCCTACGACATCATTATCAGTAGCTTGTTTACCCACCATTTTAAAGATGAGGATTTGATCTCGCTGTTTGCCAGCTTAAAAAAGCAAACGAAAATTGGTGTGGTCATCAATGATTTACACCGACATTGGCTTGCCTATTATTCCATAAAATTAATTGTAAATGTTTTATCAAAATCACCAATGGTACAACATGATGGACCCGTCTCAGTCTTGCGGGCTTTTAAGAAAAAGGAAATAAAAAACATTTTAAAACGCGCCGGAATCCATCAATACTCTATCAGATGGATGTGGGCATTCAGGTTTCAGATTATTTTTTAATAAATTTTTGTAGCTTAGG
Organism: uncultured Flammeovirgaceae bacterium; assembly: GCA_946886805.1. The sequence goes on from CAMPJM010000592.1 coordinate 1,510, forward strand.
ATTCATGATAGGAAATTTCAGCGTTTTTGGGCCGATTGGTTCTGCTCTCTATAATGGTTTGAGCGGTAAATCCACTTTTTAGTAAATCATAGATTTTTATACGATCGGCCTTATTCATTTTAGATATTTTCCTCACCAAATTGGATCAGAAATAAAAGCTGTCCGACCAGAGAGAGTTTCTTTTATTTCCCAATTTGAGGGAGGGAAATAGCGTTAAAAAATGAATACAGCCTTGATTTTTTTGTTTACTTTTTTTATCAAGAAAAAAAGTAAGGCCAGGCCGGCGAGGACAAAGCAATTAAAACGTTCGATACTTAAGATTATGCAAAAGCAACTTACCTATTCTTTATCACTTAGAACCATTTCATTAATTTCAGAAAATCCCAAAACATGAAATTTTTTTTTCTCCTCTTCCTGGTTACTGTTTTATCAAATCCGCTTTTTGCCCAAAAAATAACGACTCCAAAAATCGGCATTGTGGCAAGTTATGAACACGATAGTTTATTAAAAGCTTCGGGGTATGACTGTTTGGTTGAAAATGTTCAAGAATTGGTTTCTCCAAATATTTCTGACGCACAATTCCAGACAAACCTTGAAATCTTAAAAAACCTCAAACTGTCAGTATATGCCCTCAACATTTTCCTTCCGTCGGAGCATATGGTAGTTGGACCTGACGTGAGAGAAGATTCTGTACTCAATTATGTAGAGAAGGTTTTTCAAAGAACTCAAGCGGCAGGGATCAACCTTATTGTCTGGGGAAGCAGCGGTTCGAGAAGGATTCCTGATGGTTTTGATAGGGAAATCGCTAAAAAACAATTCGTCGCAATAGCAAAGAAAATTGCAAAACTGGCGATGCAGTATGACATTGTCCTTGCGTTGGAGAACTTAAACCGTGATGAAGCGAACTTTATCAATACCTTGGCTGAGGCGGTGGAGATTGCAGAAAAAGTAGATCAACCCAGTTTTATGGTTTGTGCTGATATTTACCACATGCTAAAAGAAGGTGAACCGGCATCTGTAATTGAAAAGGCCAAAGGTTACCTGTTTCATTGCGATATAGCCGAAAAAGTTGGCCGTACGCCTCCAGGAGTGGCCGGCTATGATTTTAAACCTTATTTGCAAGCCTTGAAAAAGATTGACTTTAAAGGGAAAATAATTATAGAGGCGGATTGGGAGAATTTGGAGAAACAAGCAGCCCCAGCTTACCAATACCTACAAAAGCAGATGGATGAGGTATATGGAGGGTAAATTGATCATTATCAACACAATGATCTCCCAGAAATAATAAGATACAGATCAGTTTTGATAGTCGAACTCAGGATGAAAAGACAAATCCGACTGCTTGTCTTCAAAATTTACTATAACCGTAATATTTACAGAACATAGGAGCAGCCGGATAATACAAAAAGCTGGGATCGCCTTATTCTTGATATCATTTAGTAAACAAGCTCAAGGCAATATTATGCTTTTTCTCTTGCTTTAGATAAGCGTGCCACTCAAAGTCAATTTTTTTAGAACGTTCCTTTGCATCCTTTTCAAATGCCTTAACATTGTTTTCCGCGCAAAAGCAGTTTTGAGAAATTGTTATTGCCTTCATATCTTTTATGTTTTGTTATGAGCAAGTTAACGCCGCATCTTTTCTGGAGTTCTATTACTACGATGAATTTATTTTCTTACATTTATGAAAAATATTAATACATGGTATGGAGGTTCGTCATTTAAAGTTAATAAAGGAAGTAGCCGAAAAAGGGAGTCTGTCAAAAGCCAAAGACAGCTTGTTCCTTTCTCAGTCTGCTCTTAGCCACCAATTAAAAGAGGTTGAAAATCGGCTTGGAGCACAACTATTCCACCGGGTCAATAAGAAATTGGTAATAACAGGTGCAGGAAAAATAATTTTAGAATCAGCTGAACGCATTCTCAATGAACTTGATCAGGCAGAGCTTTCAATAAAGAAGTACATGGGTGGAGACCAGGGATTGGTAAGAATGGCTACAGAATGTTACTCATGCTATCACTGGTTGCCTTCGCTGACGGTAGATTTCAATAAAGAGTTTCCCCATGTAGATATTGAAATTTTTCCGGAACACAACAATGAACC
>CAMPJM010000593.1 GCA_946886805.1 uncultured Flammeovirgaceae bacterium
AGTAAATACAGATACTCAGGATCATTGCTATTTAAACTGTGGGCTTTTTTGGCAGTGAGCAAAGCTGTGCCATAACTTTCCTGTTCCATCAAGATCAATGCCTTCTTATAATAATTATCTGGATTGGAAGGATAGTCCTCTATGGAATTATTCAGATGACTAATTGCAGTATTTAGAAATTTCTCATCCATCTTAGGAATTTCATGGATTTTATCTGCAGAGTAATGGCGGTCACAACTCATTGCAGCTATGGCAATAAATAACAAGATATGTGTGACTTTTATTCTAAGCATTGGTATCGTATTAATAATTATAAACTCCGGTTTTTTAAAATAACAGTTTTTGCGGGAATTCTCTATAAAATAAACTGAAAATTAATTTTAACTCCAAATTTACTCACGTCCTCATTATCTAAATAAGTAATCCGGTGGAAAGCATCCACTCGAATGATCTTAAAGATATTTTCAATTCCATAACCCAGTTCAATATAGGGCTTTTTCATGGATAACGATTTAAATAAAGGAATTGGTTCTCCCAAAGGGTCGGTTGTAGGTATCAATTCTCTGTTTTCATTTAACATGCTTCCGAACAAAATATTCCCGGACGCCACCAACCTCCATTTCAGCTTCTTCAAGAGAGGAATGCGGTTTAGTATAAATCCCTCAAAGTAATGCTGATAATTTAAAGCAGCATAACGGTCGCTTACAAATTCAAATTCGTTCATTAAATTATAAGCGTTTGTAGCCGAAAAAAGCGTTTCGTTTCCAATGTGCACCTTTAACAGCGGGTATGGCAAAGGAGAAAAAACCTGACCTGCTTGAAGTAAATAGGTAGACCTTCCAAGAATCCCCATTTTCAGACTCTGTTTAATATTCATTTCAACTTTATGATATTCAAAATCGCTTCCTATTAGGCCATCAATGCCATAGGTATAATAGAGCGAGATTTTAGGGCGGTTGCCATTCCCCAAACTGATTCGTTCATTATCATTCTGTACAAAAAGCTCATTTTTTGCAAATATAAAACCAAGTTTTACTTCAGAGATCTGGTAATTTGAAGCATAATTTACTTCTGTCGAACCAGCGTTATCTAAATAGTAAAAGTTGAAGAGCGGGTTGAATTTCTTGGTGCGAAAAGAGATCGTATTTGTTAATCCACGCCTGATTTCTGTCTGAAACCATACTTTTGCTTCTGTGTCTACAAAAGGTTGAACCAGATCGCCGAAATTACTAATAGCGTAGAAGATAGAACTCTCCTGAAACTCATCTGCTGTTAATCCTACCTGTTCCACATCCTTCCGGTAACTCACACCGCCGACTGTCCAGGGCTTTCGGGAGAAAATGTAGGAGACCGAGGAATTATACTTGAACATTTCGTCTTTTGTTCCATAGGCTAAATAACCCTTCAAGATCCATTTTCTGCTAAAGCTGGCGTTTGTCCTGAAACCCAGTCTAAACCTGTGACCCTCAATATTGTTGTTGGCATAGGCCAAAAGATAAGGCCCCACATCGACTTTACCTATTTTTTTATAGCCATTAACAATTATATTCATAATGTCTATATACGACTTCACCATCGGAATTTTTTGAAGTGTATCAATCATCAGATATACATTCTTTTCGGTACCGGTTAATTGCTCATGCCTGTTTTCCTGCCAAAATTCTTCGCTTTCGGTTTTAGCATCTTCAGCGACTTCTATGGGAATATTATAAAAATCCACTGGATGCGGATTATTCACAGCATAATTTTTTGAGGAAGTATATGATTTAATTAGTAGCCCCGGACTGTCTTTGGTCAACTCACCTACATCAAACAGTTTTCTTGCTTTAACCGGCACCCAGGGACCTGCATCGGTAGGTTCAAGCTCCTGTTGGATCTTTATTTTCTCGATATAATTTAAATTAACCGTCTTGGCAATGGTAAGGTCAACTTGTTTAAGCGCAAATTCATTTTTTGTGATCCAAATAGAACCCTGAAAAGCCAGATCTTGTGGCCGGTTTGGATAAACATCAATTCTATAGCAGAAATGACCGTCTAAATATAAGCTATCTACGAGTTCATAGTCGTAATACAGCTTCCACCCATCTGCGATTGGCGAAACAAATTCCTTCTCTACAATTGTCAGCCAATTTTCATAGAAGTTATATTCCTGAAACGATGAACCAATAAACTGAGAGATTAAACTTCCATCCTGTACTCCTACTCCCGTTATTTTTGTATTCAGGATAAGCTCCCTCTGTAAATCAGGATCCTGGCGAAAATAAACTTTAGACAACGACTCGCTGATAAATATTGGTAAAATTGGATTTCCATCTTCCCCTGCTATCCGGTCAATACTGTCAAGCACCATGGAAATCTGTTTCATGGCTTTGGTTTTTCTCAGCTTTTCGGACATCTGATCAATGTCTACCTCGAGTTTATTATAACTTTCGAATTCGTAGGCAGAAAGAGATCGCTTATTATTATTAGGCTTGTTTTTCACCGCGTTCCTGATGATTTCATACGCCGGATTTTCACCAGCAATTATCACTACCTCGGCCAGGCTTAATACATTTGGTTTAAGCTGAAAATCTATAGTTTGTGATTTCCCTACCACAACAGGTTTTGCTTTTTTATAGTAGCCGATATAAGAAGCCTCAAGGGAGTCTACTTCCTGACTTGTTTTTAAAGTATAATATCCATCAAAATCTGACGTAATACCTGTATAGGTATTTTGAAAAACCACACTCACGAATGGCAGGGGATCGCCGGATTCAGAATCTGTAATCCGTCCTGATACTATTGTTTCTTGTCCTGCAGCAGGTTCTAAATTCCATAGAACAATGCCCAAAAATGACACAAGAAACCTTATTAATCTAATATTTGAAACGAAAACAGGGGTCTCCATAAGTGCTGTGAACCTTTATAAACAGATTCTCATAAATAATATAGTCAACTCGTTGTGTGATTTAAGTAACATTAATAAAAATCATTGAAAATTAGACCTTTAAACCCTCTCTCTTTAGGAGGCAAGAGCTTGCCCCGAAAAATTTCGGAGGTGAGGTAAAAAAATCCTCATTTTCAATGATTTTTAGTAGTTAAAATAAATTTCAAAAACGGGTTATAGTTAAGAAACGTTTTGTTTAACCAGAGTTATATTTCTAAAAGTTAGCTGATAGTCTTAGAAGCCCGAAAGTTAAATCAAATTTTGCTGGTAAAAATGTAAAATACTAATTTTAAATTACATTCACATCTACTTTCTCTCCCATAAATTTTGGATCTACTTCCAAAAAAAAGATGTCTAAAACTGCTTTGGGTCTTGCGAGGAATTCTCTGCTAACAACAGAAAACGATTTAAAGATGGAAATATTTTCAGCTACAAAGGCTGTAGCTTCAATGTCATAATGTTTTGCGATAAAAACCGCCCTGTAGGAATGGAATCTTTGGGTGACAATAATAAACTTCGATTGCCCGAATATTTCTTTACATCTTACTACTGAATCCAAGGTCCTCAAGCCTGCATAATCCAAGGTAATAGATTCATCGGGAATACCTTTTTCAAGTAGGGCTTCCCTCATATACTGAGGTTCATTATAATAGCGGGTCTGATTATCGCCACTAACAAT
>CAMPJM010000594.1 GCA_946886805.1 uncultured Flammeovirgaceae bacterium
TTTTTAGAACGGAGCAAGGCAACCACCTCTCTCAAAAGTTTTTTACTGTCTATACCTTTGTACTGAGGATCTGTATCCGGAAAATGAAAGCCTATGTCCCGAAGATTGGCCGCACCTAAAAGCGCGTCACAAATCACATGAATTAAAACATCTGCATCAGAATGGCCTTTGGCACCCACCGAGTGAGGAATTTTAATGCCGCCCAACCAGAAATCATAACCTTCCACCAACTGGTGAACATCATAACCAAATCCTATTCTCGTTTTAATCATTAGATTGTAATTTATTTGCCCTATAATATAATGTGGAACAGTTGTCAGAAATTAATATCCTATCAGCCATTTCCTTTAATTCCTGTGATGTAACCTGCTGAATAAGCTCCGGTTCCTGATTTACATAGTCAGGGATGCCTTGCAAGGCTGCAAAAGCTAAATTCATAGCTCTGTTCAAAAGCTCCACCTCCGAAAATATCAAGGAAGCTTCTGCCTGATTTTTTACTTTTTGAAGTTCTTCCTCGCTTATTGCATCTTCCTTTATATTTTCAATTAATTTATCTATCGCCTGTTCCCCTTCCTCCAAAGAAACGCCTTCATTAAGTTTGCCGCTAATCACTAGCAACCCGGGATCAATTGAACTTGTCACGTAAGCATTCAGGCTGTTGAACAGTTTCTCGCCTTTAACCAATTTCTCATACAACCTCGAAGATTTACCTCTTCCGAGAACATCACTTAGAAGATCTGCAACATGATATTCTTTTGAATAGCGCGCTGGCATATGATATACCTTGTAAATGGCATCCAAAGGAACGTCGGCCGAAACTTCTTTAAATCTTTTGCCTTTTTGAACAGGCTCCTGGGGCAAGACTCTTTTATTAGGCGTGCCTGCTGGAATAGGGCCAAACCACTTTTCGGTCAGTTCTTGAATATTATCAAAATCGACATTTCCTGCTATAACCAATACGGCGTTGTTTGGCAGATAATACTTATAAAAAAACTTTTTGACATCATCCATAGTAGCATCCTCTATATGGCTAATCTCCTTCCCGATCGTTGCCCATTTATACGGATGCTTCTGGTAGGCAAGCGGCCGCAAATGCAGCCAGATATCACCGTAAGGCTGGTTCAGGTATCTTTGTTTGAATTCCTCCACTACAACTTTCTGCTGCACTTCCAACACTTTAGGATCAAATGAAAGGCTGAGCATTCTATCTGACTCGAGCCAAAAAGCAGTTTCAATATTTTCTGCCGGTAAAGTGACGTAATAGTTGGTGATATCAGGACTTGTAAAGGCATTATTTTCACCTCCTACCTTCTGCAATGGCTCGTCGTACGATTGAATATTTAAAGATCCACCAAACATTAAATGCTCAAATAAATGGGCAAAACCGGTTTTATGTTCCTCCTCATCCCTTGATCCTACATTGTAGGCAATATTAAATGCTGCGAGGGGCGTTGCTTTGTCCTGATGAACATATACCTTTAAACCGTTTTTGAGGGTAAAATATTTATAGTCAATCATATCATTCTTTTTGGTTTACAAAAGTATGAAAAATATGGGCAATCTTTTCCCTTGATCATTGCATAACGTTAAGTTTGTTAATGAAACCGCCATATCAGGGGCTTTAGCACTCAAGAGATGATTATTCGTTCGAAATTGGAAAATATGTTAATTCAAATTTCAAGTTTCAAGTTTTTAAAATGATGGTAAATACTTTAATCTGTAATTTGCTAATCTTCAATCTGTAATATGATAAAAAATGAAATTCAATAGAAAAGAATATTCTGACGAAACTTTAATTCATCTATATGAATCTATTTTAAAACCGCGTCTTATTGAAGAGAAAATGCTGATATTGCTACGTCAAGGCAAAATCAGCAAGTGGTTTTCTGGAATTGGACAGGAAGCGACTTCTGTAGGAGCGGTTTTAGCTCTTGAGCATGACGAATATATTCTTCCCATGCATCGAAACCTCGGTGTATTTACCGGCCGGAATATTCCTCTTGACAAACTTTTTGCTCAATTTCAGGGAAAATTAGGCGGGTTTACAAAAGGAAGGGATCGTTCATTTCATTTTGGCAGCAAGGAGCATCATATAGTCGGGATGATTTCACACCTCGGTCCACAACTTGCCATAGCTGATGGAATTGCGCTCGCCAGCAACCTAAAGAAAGCAGGAAAGGCAACATTGGTTTTCAGTGGCGATGGCGGGGCAAGCGAGGGAGATTTTCATGAAGCACTTAACGTGGCGGCTGTATGGGATTTACCGGTAATTTTCGTGATCGAGAATAATGGCTACGGCCTCTCCACCCCAAGTAACGAACAGTTTAGATTTAAACAATTTGTTGACAAAGGGCCGGGATATGGCATTGACGCAATTCAGGTAGATGGCAATAATTTATTGGAGGTTTATGATACCATCAGACAAACTGCCAGAAATGTGAGGAAAAATCCACGACCTGTGCTTATTGAAGCCCTTACATTTAGAATGAGGGGGCATGAAGAGGCCTCCGGCACAAAATATGTTCCACAGGAATTATTCGAAAAATGGGGCAAAAAAGACCCTGTAAAAAATTACGAGCAATATTTGATAAAAGAAGGAATTATAGACATAAAAAACGCCGATAAAATTCGCAAAAAAATTCAAAAAGAAATTGAGAAAGGACTGGAAAAGTCATTTGCCGAGCCAATGCCTGAGCCGAATACTTTTACTGAAGTTGCCGATATGTATGCTCCCTTTGAACAAAACGTTATTGAACCTGGCGAAAATAGCACATCAGAACGTAGGTATGTAGATGCCATTTCAGATGCCCTAAAACAAAGCATGCAAAAATACCCAAATTCAATTTTTATGGGACAGGACGTTGCTGAGTATGGTGGTGTGTTTAAAATTACAGAGGGTTTCCTTAGTCTGTTTGGTAAGGACAGAATAAGAAACACTCCTTTGTGTGAATCAGCCATCATTGGCATAGGCTTGGGTTTATCCATAAAAGGATATAAATCTATTATTGAAATGCAGTTTGCGGACTTCGTTACTTGCGGATTTAACCAAATAGTGAACAATTTAGCTAAATCGCACTACCGTTGGGGACAAAATGCAGATGTTGTTATCCGGATGCCTACTGGTGCGGGAGTTGCTGCTGGTCCGTTTCACTCTCAGTCAAATGAAGCATGGTTTTTTCATACTCCCGGATTAAAAGTCGTTTACCCTTCCAATCCTTATGATGCAAAGGGACTTTTAAACGCCGCCATAGAGGATCCGAATCCGGTAATGTATTTCGAGCATAAAGCCTTGTACAGATCTGTTTCCGCAGCTATCCCTGAAGATTATTATACAATAGAAATTGGGAAAGCGCAGTTAATTTCTACTGGTGACGACATCTCCATTATCACCTATGGAATGGCCGTATATTGGGCTAAAGAAGTGATGGAATCCCTCCCCGATATCAAGGCAGACATTTTAGACCTACGGACTTTATTGCCGTGGGACGAGGAGGCTGTCAGGTCAACGGTTTCCAAAACAGGCAAAGTTTTATTTCTACAGGAAGATTGTTTAACAGGCGGTATTGGTGCGGAGATAAGCGCCTGGATCGGGGAGCATTGTTT
>CAMPJM010000595.1 GCA_946886805.1 uncultured Flammeovirgaceae bacterium
ATCTTAAATTTGTTTACCATGTACATGGAATCAGTTCTCACAAACCCCTCATTAAACTTACTAGAAATTTGAAAAAAATTGTACTTCATTTATTCTGCATTATCATCAGCTCCTTCCAACTAATATTTTTTTCTTCTTGCGAGGGGAATAAAGTAAAAGAGAAGCTTCCGTTAAAGGTTAAGCCCCAGCCATTGTTTACTGTGCTTCCTGCTGAGAAAACAGGGATTGATTTTAGCAATACCTTAACAGAAGGATTGAACACCAATGTAATGATGTACGAGTACTTCTACAATGGGGGAGGCGTGGCTGTAGGTGACATAAATAATGATGGGCTCGATGATCTATACTTTACAGCCAATATGAGTCCCAGTAAGTTATATCTCAACAAGGGAAATATGAAGTTTGAGGATATTACCGCATTAGCTGGCGCTGAGGGAAGAAAAGGCCCCTGGAAAACCGGGGTAACGATGGTGGATATAAACGGAGATCGTTTATTAGATATTTATGTATGCTATTCGGGTAATCTACCTGAAGAAAAAAGAACCAATCAATTATTTGTCAATCAGGGACCAAATGCAGATGGTGTGCCTCAGTTTAAAGAAGAAGCTGAAAAATATGGCCTTGCAAGTGCGGCAACAAGTACCCAAGCCGTTTTTTTTGATTATGATATTGACGGAGATCTTGACATGTTTCTGCTGAATCACAACCCAAATTCAATAAAAGTTTATAACGAAGGACTTACCGCTAAAATTCTTAATGAAGAAGATGTAAATACAGGTGTTCGATTGTTTAAAAATACAACCGGGCATTTTGAAGATGTTACAAAAGAAGCGGGCTTCAGCAGCTCTGCTTTGACCTACGGGCTTGGTGCTGGTGTTGCTGACGTGAATGGTGATGGCTGGACGGATATCTACATTTGCAATGACTATGCTGTTCCGGATTATCTCTATATAAACAATGGTGACGGAACCTTTACCGACAACCTAAAGTCAAGTTTTGGTCATACTTCTCATTTTTCGATGGGCAATGACGTTGCCGACATAAATAATGATGGTTTGATCGATATCTATACCCTGGACATGCTGCCTGAAGACAACCGCAGACAGAAATTGTTACTTGCGCCGGATAACTATGCGAAATTTGAGCTCAACCTGAAAAAGGGTTTCCACTACCAGTATATGCGTAATATGCTCCAGATAAACATTGGAAATGGCACTTTCAGTGAAGTTGGTCAATTCTCTGGCGTTTCTAATACGGATTGGAGCTGGGCTGCGCTATTTGCCGATTATGACAACGACGGATTAAAGGACCTGTTCGTTACCAATGGCTATTTACGCGATTATACCAATATGGATTTTATAAAATATATGGACGATTTCGTAAAGGAAAAACAAGGACATATCAAACGAGATGACGTTTTAGAGTTGGTAAATAAGATGCCATCTTCAAATGTTTCTAATTACATCTATAAAAATAATGGCAATCTTTCCTTCGATGATAAAAGTGTTGAATGGGGCATAAAATTTCCTGTGAATAGTAATGGTGCCGCTTATTCAGATCTGGACAACGACGGCGACCTGGATCTCATCGTAAATAATATAAATCAGCCGGCCTCTATATTACAAAATGAATCAGATAATGCACTTTCTCATAATTACCTCAAGCTGAACATGAACGGTGCGGGCACGAACACTTTGGGAATTGGCGCAAAAGTAACAATTTATACAGATGGACAGATGCAATATTTGGAACAGATGCCGACAAGAGGTTATCAATCAAATGTATCTCCAACTTTGCATTTCGGACTCGGGAAAAATGAGAAAATAGATTCTCTGCAAGTGGTTTGGCCTGGCGGTTTAATACAAAAAATAAAAGATGTCAATTCAAATCAGCTCCTCACTTTAGATGAAAAAGATGCAATGTCTGTTCAGGAGAAGCTTCCATTATTGACTTCAAGGTTTCCGGTTTATGAGGACGTCGAATCTCCCTTGGACTTCCAGCATAAGGACAGCGAAATAAATGATTTTATACGACAACCGTTGATGGTTTCTCCCATGTCTTTTTTTGGCCCTTGTTTGGCCAAAGGTGATATAAATGGCGATGGTCTCGATGATATTTATGCAGGAGGTGGCAACGGGCAGGCTGGTGTTCTGTACACGCAACAAAAAAGCGGAGATTTTGTACCGGTAAACACAACTGCTTTTGAGGCAGATAAAATGAGTGACGATGTTGATGCGGCGTTCTTTGATGCAAATGGAGACGGTTCTCTCGATTTGTATGTCTGCAGCGGGGGCTATGACAATTTCTTGCCTGAGGACCCACTTTTACAAGATCGCTTATATATAAACGATGGCAAAGGAAATTTCTCTAAGAGTGCCGCTTCTGTGCCTGAGATGTTTACAAGCACAAGCTGTGTAAGTGTAGCTGATATTAACGGCGATGGTCATCCCGATTTGTTTGTAGGAGGTAGGGTCATCCCCGGTCGTTATCCTGAAGCGCCCAGGAGTTATATTTTGATAAATGATGGCAAAGGTGTTTTTAAAGATATGACCGCCACTTTAGCACCTGATTTGCAAAGAATCGGAATGGTGTCAGATGCAGCCTGGACAGATTTAAATGATGATAATACTGCTGAACTGTTAATCGTCGGCGAATGGATGCCGATAAAGGTATTTGGCATTGAAGCTGGAAAGCTTGCAGACCACACCCGTAAGTATTTTGAAAAGGATTACTCGGGTTGGTGGAACAAGATATTGGTGGAAGATTTAAATGGGGATGGAAGGCCGGATTTGATGATCGGTAATCAAGGATTAAACACCCAATGCAAAGCCAGTGATGAAGAACCAGCAGAATTGGTTTACAAGGATTTTGATGAAAATGGTTCGGTTGACCCGATTTTCTGTTTTTATATCCAGGGAAAAAGTTATCCTTATATTTCCAGGGATGAACTTCTTCATCAAATAAGTTTTATGCGCGCAAGATTTCCTAACTACAAAAGCTATGCTGACGCCACTTTAACAGATATTTTCACAGAAAAGGAGCTGGAGGGTGCAAAAACACTAAAGGTAAATTATTTAAGAACAGCCTTTTTTATCAACGATAGTTCCGGGGTATTTAAAGAAATGTCCCTCCCAAAAGAGGTTCAATTTTCACCAGTCTTCAGTATTTTACCTGTTGATTATGATCAGGATGGGAACAAAGACCTTTTTTTAGCAGGAAATATCAATCATGCGCGGCTTCGGTTTGGAAAATCAGACACAAATAAGGGACTTTTTTTAAAAGGGGATGGAAAAGGAAATTTTACTGCTGTTCCGCAAAAAGACTCTCAGTTCAATCTGTCAGGAGATGTGCGGAGCGTTCTAACTATCAATAACCTTTTGTTGATAGGCAGGAATCAGGAAAAATTGAAAGCTTACCGGATGCGTTAAAGGATTGTTGACGTTTATATTTCTTTTCGGAAAAAATCAATAAGTTTGCGAAAACTACTTCTTTAAAATGCAAAGGAACAAAAAAATTCTAGTCGTAGCAGCAATCATATTCTTTGTTATTATGGCAATAATAGCCTATGATATGGCGTCCCGTACCACGTTTCCGGG
>CAMPJM010000596.1 GCA_946886805.1 uncultured Flammeovirgaceae bacterium
AGATTTCAAAACTATGTTCAAACAAGCAAAAAATATAGACACCGCTTTCCAACATATCCGAAGCTTTACCCTTTTGGTCGTCGTTGGAAGTGTCCTTCTTTGTTCTTTTGCACTGTACAAAAGCTATCAATTGGTAGCGGAGATGCAAAGCAAAGTTTATGTCTTGGCCAATGGCAGGGCATTGGAAGCCTATGCTTCCAACAGGAAAGACAATATCCCTGTAGAAGCGCGCGACCATGTAAAAACCTTTCACCGACTTTTTTTCACCCTTGACCCCGACGATAAAGTAATAAAAGAAAATATCAATAAAGCGTTGTACCTCTCCGATGCTTCGGCAAAAAGGGAATATGACAATCTCAGGGAGAGCGGTTATTACTCCAATATTATAGCTGGCAATATCAGCCAGGAAATAACCGTGGACAGTGTGGCCATAGACATGAATGATTACCCCTATCCTTTTCGGTGCCAGGCCACACAAAAAATCATCCGTGCGACCAGCATTGTTTCCAGAAGCCTTGTAACTGAAGGCTATTTGCGCAACGTATCCAGAAGTGATAATAACCCGCATGGTTTCTTGATAGAACGCTGGCGGACCATTGAAAACAGGGACTTGAAAATTGAAAACCGTTAAAGCTATGTTATTGAGGAACAAAAGAAAGCAAAGGTTTCCCAGGAAAAAGGAAGCACGGGAAAAGAATTCAAATAATATTGCCGGCTATTTTATACATCTGAAAACGAAAGGCGCTGCGTGGATACAACAGAAAACAGAACGGTTATCTGGTAAAACTAAGATGTTGGTACTGATACTGTTTTGCACCCTCGTGGGTGGTTATAATATTTATATTGGAACATCTGGCTTTTCACGTATGCAGGTACTTTCTTTTTCGGTCGGGTCTATTGAACAGCCAGATTATATCCGAGCATTTGGCGCTGAAGAAACAATAAATTCCTTCAGCATCAGCAAAGAAGAATACCAATGGATACGCAGGTTTAAAGTGATGGACAGCATGGCCCGCAGCCCTTCAGGCAAATGGATTTTTGATAGCATCGACCCGGAAGTACTAGACAGTATTCTCATTATAGAAAACAGGTATCAGTCGCAAACTAAAAAGTAAATACAATGGAACAACCAACACAGTCCCCCAAATTTCAAAGGCATAGAAAGTTCTTACTGGTGTTGCCGGTATTGGTGCTGCCCTTCGTCACGCTTATGTTTTGGGCGTTGGGCGGGGGAAACACAGCAGATGTCAGAACGCAGCCACAAACAGGGTTTAACACGAATCTGCCGGGGGCTTATTTGAAAGAAGACAAGCCTCTGGATAAACTAAGTTACTATAAAAAGGCAAATTCGGATTCTGTAAGGCTCGAAAAATTGATGAAAGATGATCCATATTATAACCCCGGGGCTACTTTGGGGACAGATGATAAGGCTGCGACCGGTCTGCGGGAAACAGCGTCCAGGTATGAGCGTAGCGGAGTTGACCGTATCAATACGTCTCACAGCGGGGCTGCTTACAATGACCCAAACGAAGCAAAAGTATATGAAAAGCTGGAAAAGTTAAATAAAGCACTTACTCAACCTGTAGCGATCCAAAAAAAAATGGGAAACAATAATTTTCCCTATGCCCCTCAAAGCAATTCAGGCCTTAACAGGGCTGATGTTGACCGTCTTGAACAAATGATGCAGGCAATGGGCCAACCAGCGGGCGAAGATCCGGAGTTGCAACAATTAAATGGTATGCTCGAAAAAATACTCGATATACAGCATCCCGACCGCGTACAGGAAAAACTCAGGCAACTATCAGAAAAAAGAAGGGGCCAGGTTTATGGAGTGCACTTAAACAACTCAAATGATCCGATCTCTTTGATGGACCGTGGTACTGTTGCAGGAGCAGAATATGATATCGATGTCCATTTCGCCAACCAATCTAACAGGTTTTATTCCCTCGATGATTTGAACCCTATAAGGGATGTACCCAATGCCATTGAAGCAGTGATCCATGAAACGCAAACATTGACAAGCGGTTCAACCGTAAAGTTCCGCTTGGTTCATGACATTTATATCAATGGTGTCCTTATACCAAAAGGGAATTTTCTGTACGGCATAGCGTCTTTGAACGGTGAGCGCCTCAATATCAAAATCACCAGCATCCGCTATGAAAATTCGCTTTTCCCGGTTGAACTATCCGTGCATGACATGGATGGCTTGAATGGCATTTATATACCTGGGGCAATCACGAGGGATGTTGCCAAACAATCTGCCGACCGTTCAATTCAAGGGTTTGGATTGACCACTTTTAACCCCTCATTGGAAGTCCAGGCCGCAAGTGCCGGAATAGAGACAGCCAAAAGCCTCCTGAGCAAAAAAGTAAAATTGGTAAAAGTGACAGTGAAAGCTGGATATCAGGTGCTGTTACGTGACGAAAAACAGCAATCAAATAGTTAAGTAAAGCAATAAGCAATCCTTTAAAATATCAAAGTATATGAAAAAGATAAGTGCAGTAGTGATAGCAGGGATTCTCCTTGTTCTTACAAGTATCGATGCATTTTCCCAAAATGCCATAGCACCAAAGATGACAGTGATCGAGCCCTATCAACTGGCAATCACTTATTTCAAAACAAGCAACCTGGTGTTCCCTTATGCTATCAAGAGCGTCGACAGGGGCAGCAAGGACATACTTGTACAAAAAGCCAAAGGTGTTGAAAACGTGCTGCAGGTCAAGGCAGGTAAGCAGGGTTTCGAGGAAACCAACCTTACCGTCATAACGGCTGATGGTCATTTGTATTCCTATATTCTGAACTATTCGGACAATCCTTCAGCATTAAATATCCGGTTCGTTTCTCCAAACAAAAAAAATACTGCTGCTTTATTTTCGGCCGGATTTATAAATGAGGCAAAAATACAGGCAGATGCGGAAATGATTATGGGCAGAAAAAGAACGGTACATGGGATCAAAGATAAAGAATATGGGATGAAGTTTCTGTTAAATGGCGTGTTCATCCGGGACAATGTGATGTATTTGAAAATTAAATTGGAGAACCGTTCGAATATCAATTATGATATGGATCAGCTTCGCTTCTTCATCCGGGACCAGCAAAAATCCAAACGAACAGCTATACAGGAACTCGAAATCAAGCCACTATATAAGTACCATGACACCACAACTGTCGCCGGACAAATGGAACGTGTCGTAGTCTTTGCCTTGCCCAAATTCACTATCCCTGATAAAAAGTACCTCGCCATCCAGGTCATGGAAAAAAAAGGTGGCAGGCACTTGGAATTAAAAGTTAATAGGAGTGCAATTATCCGAGCGAAGGCTTTAAATGATAAGGGGTAATGTTATGGGCAGGCGACATTTTACATCAGATGATTTAAAAGCGAACCCCGATGGAAATGGGCTGTATAACGCTGATGGAAATGCTTTTACGGATGCTTGGATAGAGCATATAGAAAAACAACAATTAATAAACACCCAAAAAAAATATCTTATGAACCAGAAAAATTTTGAATACTTGAAAGATCGGGTAAAGTTTACGGGCTTCGGAGAAGGCTTGGAAAACGAGTTGAAAGAGAGGATG
>CAMPJM010000597.1 GCA_946886805.1 uncultured Flammeovirgaceae bacterium
AGTTTATATACATCTGTATAGATCATTTCAGGAATGCCGACAATTGCAATGCCTACACGAGCAAAAACATATTCCCTCCCCGATAAATTGAAATCTGCTAGATTAATTGTCATTGTTTTTGCTTCGCTAGGATCTCCAATATCTGCACCCCAGATGTCAGCCCATCCTTCTTTAAAATTAGAGTCCAAAATAGTTGTTTTTCCGACATACATGCTGATACGATCAATTGCCATTCCCGCTGCAATTTCTTCTACGTTAAACGTGCAAGTAATTACATCTCCATTTCTGGTAAATGCCTTGTTGCTAATTATGAAATAAGGGGTAATTGGAATATCCACCGTGGCAGAACCTCGAATCTGAACATCTATACTATCTGTTTCATGTACCCACGGAACGCCTCGCCTTACCACTAATTTATAATCGCCATCGAAGAGCGAAGCGGAAAATGAGCCGTCCTGAGCTACCATAACCGGTATTTTGGTAAAAAAATCATACCCATCCTGCCATAATTCAAGCTCGACGGCATTACTTCTTACCCCAACAGGTTCCCCTTGGTACACTATTTGACCTTCTAATTGGGATGTGGGCGGTTCGTAATTATCTTTTTCGCAACCTGCCAGCAACATCGCTAGCACTAATGTTAGATATATTGGAAGTTTGATTTTCATGGTTCTAATAATTTTAATGGAATGGATTTCTAACGATTTTGGGATTGGCATTTACAATGTTGTCCCCAATTAGTGAATAATAATTCCCAAACTGGAAAAAACGAGGGGCAACAAATCTTGGTGCTACCAATTCAACAAACACATATTTGCCGTCTCTTGCATCCCCGGGTCGAACTATTCGATATGGGTACAAAGCATAGGCCATAGCATCCGGATTATTGGCATTGCCGTTCCAAACTTCATGGGCAATTCTCCAGCGTTTCAAGTCCCAAACAATGTGATCCTCGAAAGCAAGTTCAACACGACGTTCATTACGAATTTGATCAAAATCTACATCCGTTGCAGCGAGGCTTTCTGGTCCAAATCCAGCTCTTTCTCTTATAATATTTAAATATCCTGCAGCTGCTTCCATATCATTCAACTCAAAAGCTGCTTCTGCTGCATTTAGGTATATTTCACCCAATCTAAACCTTACCCACCACATGTCACTACGGATCCCACGTGTGCTAGCACCCGGGGCAGGATCTATATATTTTCTCAGATAAAAACCTGTGTTGGAAACCTCATTTATTGTCCTGTGAGGACCAGCTGCCCCAGTGAGCAATTGTCCATCCCCTTCCCAGGTTTGGCCCAATTCTGTGCCTTCAATAGTCTGATAGCTCCCTGATGCCTCATCCCAAACCATCACTCCTGCCTGTATTTCAACCTCTTTACCGTTAAAGGAAGTACCGGGATAAATAACTGTACCGTACAATCTTGCATCCTTATTGTCAAAAATATCATCCAACTCATCATAATAAATAAAATCACTACCATCGGCTGTTCTGGTTTTTAGCTCACCGGATGTTCCATCAAGATATTCAAAATCTTCAACCAGATTTAAGGTTGGGGTGATTGCAGAAGAACTCAGATTGTCCTCTCTAATGGAACGGGCAATATTTTCATACGTAAAACCATGCCTTTTATCGGCAGATAACAAGAAGTCCTGCGCCCATATTACCTCGCTATTCTGCGACTTGTTTGTGAGTGCCTCATAAAAATTTTCACCAAGATCCGGATTAGATCTGTACAAGGAATAGGGACCGTTTAAGATCTTTCTGGAAGCTTCTAAAGAAGCTGCGTAATAATCTTCTGCTCTAGAAGCAGGTATGCCTACTTCTCCACCTGGTGTAGTGATTGGCGATGGCATCATGCTGTTATATCGCGCAAGGGATCCGGCGTAAAGCATCGCCCGACTTTTCAAGGCTAAGGCAGTGTATTTATTTGCCCTTGTCTTACTGCCTTCATTACCTAGATCCTCCATGATTTCATCTAGCTCGAAGGCAATAAAATCGTATACCTCTTCTTCTGTATTGCGGGGGAACTGCAGGTATTCCGGATCCCCTCCAAAATCATATATCAATTGCTCAGTGATGATAGGTACACCGCCCATCCTTTTTACATGCTCAAAATAGACATACGCACGAATAAACCTGAATTCTGCTTTAAACTGTGCTCTTACGTTTTCTTCAAGAGTTCCACCGTTTTCTTCAAGATTTTGAAGGGAAAGATTAATATCTCTTATCAGCCCATAATCCCACAAACCCCATCTGTCAAAACCATAAGAAGGTATATTGTTCAAGCCATTCAGATTTGAAAACCCAGACCACATTGCCTCATCATAAGCAGCAAATTCAGTCCAACCGGTAGACAATGAAACGTGAGTTGGTAGCCTGTCATAAAAGTTTGATAGTAACCCTACTACTAAATCAGGATCTTCCCACACCTGAGGCGTCAGGAGAATATTACTCGGCTCTCTTTCCAACCAGTCATCTTCGCAGGCAGAGAGGCTTGCCAAAATAAAGCTAAAGAAAATATATTTAAATAATTTTTTCATTGTAGTATTGATTAAAATGTAAGGTTAAAACCGAAATTGAGAAGCCTTTGCTGTGGGTATTGCAAACCATTTCCAGCAGAAATCTCAGGGTCTATGCCCAAGTCTTTCGTGTTATCAATAGAAAAGAGGTTAGAGGCATTTACATAAACTCTTAACTTTTCAATACCCACTTTCCCAATTATGTTTTCGGGTATTTCGTAACCCAGTTCTATATTTCTAAGTCGAATGTAACGTACATTAGTTAACCAAAAATCACTGTTCCTATTATAGGTATAGGAGTTATGGTTAAATGAATTATTTCTGATGGCTGGAAAAGTTCCTGGAACCCATTCACTGTCCGCATTAAACGGGTCTGCTCTGTGCCATCTGTTTTCAAATGCTATCTCAGTCATGCTACCATCGTTCTGAAAGGGGAATCTCAATTCCCATTCTGAGAGGTAGGTTTGCATGCTTGCTCCCGCAAAGTCAAAATATAAACTGAAACCTTTGTACCTGAAACTACCATTCAATCCAAAGCTCATGTACGGGTTTGCCCCACGAGCATAGCCTATTGGCCTTTCATCCATATAGTTGATGATTTTGTCCCCATTTACATCTTTATAAATAAAATCCCCAGGAAGCATGGTTCGGTTCCCCTGCTCATCATTATTTACCTCATAATTATCGATTTGCTCCTGCGATTGGAACTGGCCTACCACCTGGTATCCCCAATGGATATTAGCCCACCGGTCTTCCCAGGAATTCCTGTATTCATTCCATGAATTGCCAAACCTATCATTGTCACTATAATGAATATCCCTCCTTCTGGAAATAGTTCCGTTAGCACTCACTGAATAATCCACATCGCCTACCTTGCCAGTATGTGTTAAAACACCTTCAATTCCACGATGAGCATCAATATTTAGGTTTTCATTTGGCAAAGGATATCCTGTTTCTAAAGGCAATACAACTTCATCGTTTGGCGAAGGCAAGCCTCTTCGCTCCCGTTCAAAAACATCTAATTGCCCACTTATTTTGTTATCAAACAA
>CAMPJM010000598.1 GCA_946886805.1 uncultured Flammeovirgaceae bacterium
GGATACCTGCATTTGCCGCAATTCCATCTGGAGCATCCAAATCAAGTTGTACCTTAATTTCATCAGGAGAAACAAATTCAACCACTCCAATTCTAAGTGACGCTTGATTTTCTATAGGAGATCTACTCATCGCTTTCAGAGTTACTTGGATTGGTTTGAGTATTAGTTGTACCACGAGCTTTAAGTAAGTCTGCCATTTTATAAGTAGTTCTGTCGATGGCTGGTTTCGGTAGATAATTATCCACTAAGGTTTTCAGATCGCCAAAATGCTTTCCTACTAATAATGATATTTGAACAGGTCGTTTAGCTTTTGAGTAAAACCGTTTTATTCTGTCTCCAATATCATCAAACGCTATTATGACTAGGTGTGTAGAAGGGATGGTTAGCATGTCAATTATTACTCTATTGATATGATCATCTCCGAAGCTATAGCCATAAGTAACAACAGTCGAGTTTGGACTTATTACCGCACTTGCAAAGTCTCTAAATAACTCCACATAAGGATATTCAGCAGTTTCACGATCTTTTGACGAGTTTGGGTAAATCATAAGGCTTCCATCTTTGCTATAGGTATTTATATCCTCAGATCCATATGGAAGTGCGAACCTCCTTACCACATCATTTTTTTCTACCCAATCAAGTGAACCATGAAGTTTTGTAAAGTTAACAACCCCTTCTAAATATCTGGGTTCTCCGCGAATACCTGGGGGATTATAGTGAAGATCTATATTTAACCTGGAAGAACGAAATATGGGTGATATATTCCCGACAAATCTATCAATCAGATGTAATCCAGCTAGTTCGGCTCCAAATTCTAATACCCTGTCATAGTTAATTGTGAACAGATTAAGTCTTTCTCTGGTGGCTATTCGGCTAGCAAAGCTTAATAAAAAGTTCATCAAGTATTCTGCAGGCTAATCCTTTTCGGATGTTACAATATTCCTTTCCGACTCTAATACAGTATTTGCAAATTCAATAATTCCTTTTTCTAACTCATCTTTGATCACCAACAATTTTTCATTTAACTTACTTTCAGGTTTAGTTGAAAGTAATATTTCAAGTCCTTTAATTAGCTCGTTAATTGTTCTTATTTCATCTTCAATATTTGCATCCCCGCGTCCAGATTTTTTGGCTGATTCTTTGGATTTAATGTTAATTTGATCTTCATATTGAGTTATTTTCATGTTAGCCATTCCTGCACCAGCCTTTCCTGTTGCCAAGTGATGGACAGCAGAAGAAATTCCTGCACCAGTGAGAAGAGATAGGTGTTCGCTTTGAAATAATGCTGTTAGCCAAGGCTCTACAATATTTCTGAGTTCGTCAGCATCCGGGTCTTCCAAAATCGTAGGCTCTTTAAAATCCCTTAACTTAATAATATGTTTGTCTTGCCAATTTTCTAGTTGAGTATCTTCTTGTGTCATTCAATTTCTTTCTTTAATTGTTGCACTTTTTCATTTTAAAATGGTAAATCATCCCAATTTTCCTCTACCTCTTTCTCTTCAATTTTTGGTTTTTCAATAGTTTCCAAAAACCTGATAACATTAGAAATGTCATTAAAAATCAAGATACTTTCATTATAATTTAGAACAGGGTTATCGTGAGCAAAACTTTTATTATTTCTGACGTCATTAAATGCTTCTAAAACTGAAATTGACGATTTGAGAATTCGTCTCGTCATATCAGATTCAATAATTCCTTTCTTATCTATGGTCTTAATATATCCTCCAAACAAGCTATGAAGCGGAGTTTCTTTATCATATTCTATTCCGTGGTTGTCGCAAAGCTGTCTTATGTATTTAATAGTAAAAGTATGGAGTCTATCAAGGGCTTTTTCTGGCTCGTTCTTTTCAATGCTCTCCCTTATTGCTTCCGCCAAAACTGAAAAGTTTTTTTCGTCAGAATTGGGAGTAAGAGCATCTAAATTTTCTACCGGATTTTCAGACTTTAGGTTTTGAGCTATTTTAAGACATTCTTCATAAAGAAGTTCATCGGTTCGGTTATATTCTATTTCTTGCATTTGGACTTTATGCATCCAATATTCAAGAAGCTTTTCCAAAAGTTTTCCTATGTTATAATTATTTTCGGTAAGCCAATAGCCTCTTAGTCGATTAGCTTTTGAGCCGGATCCATGATTGTATTTTTCGTTATAAATGTCGACTTTGATAGCATCTGCTATAAACTCTTGGAATGTTCTATCTGAAAAATCTAAAACATATCCTGAGCTCATGCCGAAGAGCTTTTCAAATTTACTTTTCTCTATGAAGCTAAATTTTGTCATTTATTCTAATTGAGCCCAACGTTTCTGGCTATGGCCAGTGTGGGTTTTGGAACAAGGGTTTTGTCAACCGTTGATAATTTTTATTATGTGCAAAATACTCATTTTTAACGATTAGCCCACATTGGCTATATCCTAGTGTTGTTTTAGCAGCTGTATTATTTTATAACTCAAACTCAAACATACTTTTCCTGTCATTAGGTGATTTTAGAAGGAAATCTTTCATGTGCCAAGGTGCTCTCTTTATGGTCTTCGAGTAAAATTGACAGTTAATCAATTCACTTGTTTGTAGCTCAATGCATACGGAATTAATATCCAGTTCATAACATTCCGAGTACGTCGAATGGGCTGGATTTGGGAATGAGTCCTTATAGATTTTATTGTAGGGTGGCTGAAAATACTTGATGAGAGCGGCCTCCGTGAAATTTATTCTTTGTTGCTCGTTTATGCCCTCAAAATTCAATCTTGTATATACAGATTGGAACCGATCTTTATCGATTTGTCTTTCGTCTTTGGTAAATTTCGAAGTGCCATCAAACATCATGAGATTTATTTGCTCAAAAGATGCAAGAGCAAGCCATATTTCACAATCAGGATTATTTGCGATAGCTTCAGAATAGATACCCTGAAGTGTTGAATGGTTCTTTAATCTATCAGGGGCTGTTCTTGCTCCATCTACACCATAAGACTGTCCAATATAGAGAACCTCTAAATCCAGAAAGTCGCTATTCTCTAAATATCCTAATGCATCTTGTAGAAGAACAGGAACTTTTGCAAACATTATCTTTTCATTTGCTTTGTCTCTAAGCTCAAATGAGTTATAAGGATAGTTTGAATGTAAAGTAATTTCCTTTGTCCCTATATCGTTCTTAAATGTAACCTTAAGATTGTCGGCTTTATCTTGTCTTTGTATCTTAAATCTAAAATTCAGTTCCTCGTCTGTAGCGCTGAATGAATTTATATCAACTGTAATGCGTGGTCTTTTGCAGACAAAGTAAATATGACAAGGAGAGTTAGAGTTGAAATAATTCAATTGTCCAACCATTTCTAATTCGCCTTGCTGGAGAATTATCATCTTCTCCAAGTTCATGTTTATTGCAAATTCAGATGGTAGTCTCTTTCTCATAAAATAATATTGTTGCCAACGTTAGGATAACAGACATATTTCTGTTACCTGACCTATACTCCCCCAAACTAACATAATTTATATGTTTTTGAAAGAATTAATTGTACATCGTATAATCTCTGTGGCCTTTACAGAATTATTACCTCAACTTTTAATACTAGGAACATC
>CAMPJM010000599.1 GCA_946886805.1 uncultured Flammeovirgaceae bacterium
GAGTAGTCTGTGCTTTCTGTTTTGGAAAGTTCTTTGATCAATACCTCTAGTGGGCGATCCGTTGATCTGTATTTTAGGGCATTACTTAACAAATTAAAAAAAATACTTCGTAGATTTTTTTTAGAAAAACTAATTTCATTTTCTTCAAAATCAGTAATAATTTTTGCATTTGATTTGTTCAATGAATCACTTATGCTCAGTTTCACCTCATCTAAAAGCTCGGTCAGGTTTACCTTTCCGGCGTCTTCCGTTTCCTGTCCTATCTGGGTAATATCAGAAAGCTCGTCAATTGTTTCCTTTAATCTTATGACTGATTCAACGAGTAGAACAGTACACGTTTTTATTTTTTCAATATCATCAGACTTTTTCAAGAGGGAGAGAAGACCTTCCATATTATTCAACGGCGCTTTAAGATCGTGAGAAGCAGAATATATAAAGGTATCGTGGTCTTTATTGATTCTCATTAGCTTTTCATTGGCTTCTTGTATAATACGCTTTGATTCAGTAATATCAGAAATATCATTAAAAGTAATGATGGCGCCGTCCGTCTTGTTATCCTGCGACCTGATATAAGGTACTATCATCATCGAGTACCATTTCCCATCAGTTGTTTCAACATGTTTTTCTCTGGTCTCCTGGGTATCTATTACAGATTGGACATCATCGATTAAACTGGAAAATTTAATATTGGTCGAGATGTCTGCCAAAGGCCTTCCAATATCGCTTTCTTTAATGTTGACCTGCTTGATGGTGAGAGGATTGAATTTCTTTAGAAGCAAATTATTATCGACATAGATCTGGGTGATGTGCGTGCTTCTGAAGTAGTTATTCAAATCGTCATTTAGCTCGGCCAGTTCTTTGATCTTTATCTGGTACTCACTGTTTACAGTATTTAGTTCCTCATTGATAGACTGTAATTCTTCATTGGAACTTTGCATTTCCTCGTTCCCCGAAAGTAGCTCCTCGTTATAGGATTGGATATTATTGTAGGACTCGTCCAGCGATTCATGCGCCTCCCGAAGTCTTTTTTTTGTTTCGGAAAGCTCTTGTTCCAGATCTGACAAATACCTATTGGTATGCATTTCTTTGTTAAATACTTCAACATTTTTTTCGGTACCGCTTTTTATTTCTCCCTCTGCAAAGTATAAGAAAATAATTTTTTGATCGGATTTATTTTCATTAACAACAGGTTTTACCAGGATATTTACGGAACGGACATTTTCACTTCCTTTAAAATTTATACCCTGAACTGTAACTTTTACATTTTCCTTTATCGCTTTCTTAATGGATGTTCCTGTAGCTATCGCCAGCGCAGAAGGCAACAGTTCCAGCAAATTGTTATTGAAAAGTTTCGGGAGCAGGTACTTTTCAAAATCACCGAATGGCAGAATAACTTTATTGTTTTCATCTACGCAAACGCCCGCTAAAAACCCTGCTTCTTCCAGATTGGACTGGTTAAGGAGTTCCGGAAGATTTTCTGACAAATTATTTTTTAAAGGTTTTAAAGTAAGGGAAGAATAGGAATGCCTCTTTGCTTCCAGATGTTGCGTCAAGTAGGTTTTAAACTCCGGTTTATTGTTACCTTCCAGCTTTTTAAATATTTTCCATTTCTTGTTAATTTCATTGAATGCATTTTTTTGGGCCCCTAATCCCTCACTTGGGCCTAAAAAAAGATAACCTTCGGTGTTCAGACAATAGTTAAGTGTGGCAAAAATTTTCGTCTGAAGTGTTGTGTTAAAATAGATCATCAGGTTGCGGCAACTTATAAGATCAATTTTGCCATAAGGCGGCTGATGAATAATATCATGTTCGGCAAAAATGATCATTTTTCTTATGTTGTCCCTGACTTTGTATTGATTGCCCACTTTGGTAAAAAAATTATTCAGCCGCTTTTCCGAAACATCTTTATTGATGCTTTCTGGATAGCATCCTTTAGAGGCTTTTACCAATGCC
The DNA here is from genome assembly GCA_946886805.1 of uncultured Flammeovirgaceae bacterium. The sequence goes on from CAMPJM010000599.1 coordinate 1,954, forward strand.
TCCTTGTCAATGTCAGAGGCAAATATCTTGACTTCCATGTCCTTTTTTACCTCTATGAGATGTTCCTTGACAAGAATGGCTAGAGAATAGGCTTCCTCTCCGGTAGCACATCCTATCACCCAGATTTTTAAAACATCTACCAGCAATTTATTTTCTATTATCTCCGGTATTACCTTTTTAGCGATCACTTCAAATGCCTCGCGATCTCTAAAAAAACCGGTGACGCTTATCAGAAATTCTTTTGAGAGAATTTCTATTTCAGACGGATTGGTTTTTAAAATTTCGACATAATCTGCAATAGTTTCCACGCCGTTGGCTACCATTCTTCTTGTGATCCTTCTGACAATGGTAGTACGTTTGTATTCTGAAAAGTCTAGCGGTGTATGATCTTTTATAAGGTTGTTTACTGTTGAAAGTGCTGCTTCATTGATTTCCGAAAGTGGATCAGAGAAATTACCGGCCAGTGTTTTTTGTTTGATGTATTTCACAATTTGGAGAGGGATCATTTTTGGAGCAAGTATATAGTCATAATGGCCTGAATCAATGGCATTCTTAGGCATACTGTTAAATTCTGTTGATTTAGGATCTTGTACAATCACCATTCCGCCCACCTTTTTTATAGCCTCGATACCTTTGGTACCGTCCGCGCCATTGCCGGAAAGTACGATGGCGATGCTTTTATTTCCCAGGTCTTCTGCCAGGGAATTAAAAAATATATCTATCGCTGAATTGGGCGTGGAGCTTTGCCTGTCTTTTAACATCAGCCTACCTTCCGAAATCGTCATATTTTGCCCTGCCGGCAATACATACACACAGTTTGAAATTACCTTCATTTCATTTTCTGCCACATATATTTTAAGCTTGGAATGTTTGACGAGCAATTCTTTCATAAGGCTCTTATGATCGGGAGAAAGGTGCGGTACAATAACATAAGAAACCGCATCAGTAGGCGTATGGTCAAAAAGTACGTGAATAGCTTCCATGCCTCCCGCAGAAGCACCAATGGCAATAATAAATTCTTCTGCTTGTGCCGGGTTTGTAGGGATCTTTCGACGAATGTTAGACTTTGCTTCCATAGAGGCTTTAAAGGTTAAAAAGTGGAACGAATTCAGGGCAGTGTTGACGTATTTCGTTAAACTACTTTGAATTCCCACAATTTACAAAAAAAAATCACCTCAAGCTATAACATGCCTTTCTTTGCTCTCCAACGCCCCAATGGCATGAAGGTTTACATCCTCCATGTCTTGTTTTACGGCTTGCTTTCCCCCTGTGCCTGCTTTTCATCTTTGGCCTGTCTGCTGCCCAGGCGTTGGATGTTCTGATCATAAATGTTGATGGGTTTGAACTGTGGATTGGACTCAAAAAAATTGCTTCTGTCCATTGCCATTGTGAAGAAAGGTTACCGACTGTCTGTTGCCTTTATGTAAAGATTCAAGGAGCCGGTGGCTCTGCAAATACTTAGGAGTTGAAAAACAGCCTGTTTATGGCTAGTGCTCGAAAGTTTCCATTATTAAAAAGGGTAAGAAACTATTGTATAATAAAGACGAGATGAAAAAGTTGGTAGAAAGCAATCGCATTTAATCAGCTGACGAAATAATTAACAAGCTTTTCAGGAT
>CAMPJM010000600.1 GCA_946886805.1 uncultured Flammeovirgaceae bacterium
ATATAAGGTGGGAAAATAGAACCCATTTTAAATGCAATCATTTAGAACCAGCAGTAACACATCTATTATTTACATGTTAAAAAAGGTAATTATATTATCCGCTATTCTTAGCGTCTTGTTCTTGGATTCTATACAGTCTCAGGATTTTCAAATAGTAGGGTTAATCAACGGAAATTTGGTTATTGTAGATAGCTTAACTGCCAAACTTGAAGTTTATGCTGAAATAAGCAATATTCCTGACAAAGCAAATTTAAGAGGTCTTACGTTTAATAGTAAGAATGGCCTTTTTTATAGTATTAGGGAATCGACAGACAGCCCGGTGCTTGTAAGTATTTCAAAAGAAGGAAATTATAAAACGATTGGAAACTTTGTGATCAATGGCGCTCAAATTCCATCAGTAGAAACATTGGCATATAATTCCATAACAAACAAACTTTATGCTTCGGTAAGTCTAAACGGCGGCATAAAAGATAATGATTTCTATTCAGAAGCTATAGTGGAGGTTGATCCATTTACAGGAAGTTGCTTTTTCTTAACTGAGGTTTCAACCGGTTCTGCATATGCCGATGTTGACGCCATGACTTTTAATGAGAATATATTGTATACGTATGATGGAATTCCACCAGGTGGTGATTCCTTTAATCTCTATGAAACCGATTTCAGTAATATCGCTTCACTTACCAAACCTCGATTAATCTATGATAACTCTTACTTACCTATAAATGATTTTACAGCTAGCAGCCAAAATCTTTACTTTACAGAAAACAGAAATTTGTACAAGTATTCTTTTCTAGATCACACCCTACAATTGATTGGACCGACACATTTGGCGAATGAATATGATGGAGCAATTATTCAAGGAATTAGCAGATTAGATGCCTGTAGCAGACCCTTTGTAAATTTAGGTAATGATAAAGTGATGTGCGGCAATAAATCAATAATTTTGAATGCCACTGATTCTGGAATGACTTATGAATGGCAGGACGGATCTACCGAACCCACATTTGAAGCTAATGAGTCAGGAATTTATTGGGTGGACGTGAAAAACACTTGCGGAACGACTCGGGATACAATTATTATTACCTTCGAAGAGCTACCATCAATTGACTTAGGGGAAGACCGGTATATTTGTGATGAACTGTTATTAGATGCAACGGTTTCAGGAGCAACTTATACATGGCAGGACGGATCTACCGAACCGATCTTTATCGCAAAAAAACCGGGAAATTATTGGGTAGAGGTGAAAAATACTTGTGGAGCTGTATCGGATACTGTTAATCTAAAGCTGGATCAAATAAAAGATCCATTTATTCCCAATGTTTTTACTCCAAATGGGGATCGTTTTAACCAATTTTTCGAGATAGACGAAAGATTGGTCGGGTCAGAAATTATAATATTTAATAGATGGGGAAGGCTTGTTTACGAATCAAAGTCCTACTTAGGAGACTGGGATGGGTCCAATTTGATTAAAGGAACCTATTATTATCATATAACTGATGCTTGTAATAGAAATTATAAAGGTTGGATCACTATTCTTTAACTTTGTTCAACCTACATCTATATGTTTAGAATAGTCTTGGCTTCCTTTATTGTATCAGCACTTTTTTTCAATTCTGCTCAATCCCAGAACTATGATTTAATTGGCTTAATAGGCCAAAATCTGATTTTGATAGATAGCACATCCGGAGATCTGGAGGCATACACTGAAATAATTAATATGCCTGAAGGAGAAAATTTAACAGGGCTGACGCATAATTCCACAAACGATCTATTCTATAGCATAGAAGGTTCAACAACAAACCCTTCTCTTGTTAGCATTTCAAAAGATGGGGAATATAAAACTATTGGTAATTTTTCGTTAAATGGAGCTCAAATCGCATCTGTAGAATCGTTGGCGTATAGCGCCGACAAAAATAAGCTTTATGCATCTGCAAGCCTTAATGGAGGCGTTATAAATAATGACTTCTTTTCGGAGGCTATAGTGGAAGTTAATATAGCTACTGGGGAATGCTACTTCCTAACTGAAGTTACAACAAATGCCGCTTTTCCTGACATTGATGTAATGACCTTTGAAGGAAACATCTTATACATTTATGATGGAATCCCGCCTAGTGGTAATTCTTTTAATCTGTATCAATTGGATGTTAATAGTGTCAATTCACTTACTTCACCTGAACTAATCTACGATAAGAATGGCTACTTGGCAATAAACGATGTAACCGCCACTAAACAGAATTTATACTTTACAGAAAAAAGAAACTTATACAAGTATAACTTTTCTAATAATTCAGTTCAATTAATCGGTCCAACACACCTAACTGGTGACTATGATGGAAACCTGATAAAGGGCATTAGCAAAATAAATACCTGCGCCCTTGCTTCTTTGGATCTGGGAGATGATATAATCTCTTGTGTTCCAAGACCTTTTGTCTTAGATGCCACCCAAGCAGGAGCCACTTACGAGTGGCAGGACGGGTCTACTAAATCAACTTTAGAAACAGATCAGCCAGGAATTTACTGGGTAGATGTAAAAAATTCTTGTGGAACAATCAGAGATTCCCTTCTCATCACGTTTAAAGATCTACCAACGGTGGATTTGGGGAAAAATCGCCAAACTTGTGACCAACAGGTTATTCTGAAGGCAACCTTTTCAGGTGCTACTTATGAATGGCAAGACGGATCTACTGAACCTATCTTTACTGCGGAGCAAACAGGAAGCTATTGGGTGGAAGTAAAAAACTCTTGTGGAACGGTACGAGACACAGTGGAAATTACTTTTAAAGAACCACCTTTTATTGACTTAGGAGTAGACCGTTTTATTTGTAATGAATCCGTGTTGTTAGATGCTACGGCTTCAGATGCTATCTATGAATGGCAGGATGGGTCTACTGAGCCGACTTTTACGGCCACCCATTCAGGAACTTATTGGGTTGAAGCAAAAAATTCTTGTGGAATATCCAGGGATACCCTTCTCATTACATTTGAAGACCCACCAATTATTGATCTGGGGAAGAATCGTCAGGTTTGTGACCAACAGCTTATCCTAAATGCAACCTCCTCAGGGGCTACTTATAAATGGCAAGACGGATCTACTGAACCGGTTTTTGTAGCAAGTAGATCAGGGAGTTATTGGGTGGAAGTAAAAAATTCTTGTGGAATGGTTAGAGATACTATAGAAATTATCTTTGACAATCTTCCATCAATCGACTTAGGGGAAAATCGTCTGATTTGTGAGAGCTTTTTATTAGATGCTACTTTTCCGGGAGCTACTTATGAATGGCAAGATGGATCGACAGAACCAATTTTTGAGGCTTCCCAATCCGGTAAGTATTGGGTAAAAGTAACAAATTCTTGCGGAATCGTCTTTGATTCTGTTACATTATTATTAAATGAAATAGAAAACCCGTTGATTCCAAACGTCTTTACGCCCAATGGAGATCTTTATAATCAATATTTTATGATAGATGAAAGGCTATTTGGATCAAAGATTAAAATCTTAAATAGATGGGGGAAAGTTGTTTATGAATCACAATCCTATTTTGGAAATTGGGATGGGTCTGACT
>CAMPJM010000601.1 GCA_946886805.1 uncultured Flammeovirgaceae bacterium
AATACTCATCCTATCGCTGCCTTGTCATTTGATGAAGCTGCTGAATTAGCCTATTTTGGGGCAAAAATCCTGCATCCAAGTTCAATTCGGCCTGCCCAGCGACATAATATACCAGTTAGACTTCTAAACACCATGAACCCAGAAGCAAAAGGAACTTTAATAAACTCTGATGAAAATCAAGAAGGTATTAAAGCTATTGCAGCTAAAGACGGAATTACTGCCATAAGAATAAAATCCAGCAGAATGCTACTTGCTTATGGCTTCTTAAGAAAGGTATTCGAGATTTTCGAGAAGTTTAAAACTCCTATTGACATGATCACTACCTCGGAAGTGGCGGTGTCATTAACAATTGATGATGATAGGAACTTAAAAATGATTTGTGCAGAACTTGAGCAATTTGGTTCTGTGGCAGTTGACAAAGAGATGTCTATAGTATGTATAGTAGGAGGAATGATAGTGGAGGAAAAAGGCATCATAAACCAAATATTTGATTCTTTAACTCATATTCCGCTTAGGATGATTTCTTACGGAGGTAGCAAAAATAATGTCTCCATTTTAATCGATACTTCTAATAAAATAGAAGCCCTTAGATCATTGAACAAAGGATTATTTGACAAAAAAGACAAAAATCTGGTTGGCTAAAAGATTCAAGATGAATCATTGCCACAATCTGTTAGTAAGAAGTCATTAACGAAAAAGCTCACATTGTTAAGTGTGAGCTTTTTCGTTAACGACCTTATTTTAAACAGATGTTGTACCTGTGCTGCTTTGTTTTATTTTTCTATCGGCTTCCTGAGAGAGGTTTTTTAGTTTCTCAGTTTGACTTTTTTCCCAATCGGTTACTTTATTGGTTACATCCTTAAAATTACTAGCTAATTTGTCTCTGGTTTCTTTTCCGGACCTTGGTGCAAATAGCAGCGATGAAGCTGCACCTATAGCGACTCCGATAATTAATGCTCCCACTAATTGGCCTTCGGAGATATTTGATCTTGTTTGTCTTTTTGCAACTTTGGTAGCTTCCCCTTTGATTCTTAATAAGAGGTTATTCATATTATTAAGGAACTTCTCAGTCCTTGCGTATAATTTATCATCAAGTGCGTTCATAAAAAATTGGTTAAGATGTTAAAAAAAATTTACTACCTATTTAACTATGGTGCTTGTAAAAGGTTTTATAATATCTAATTTAAGTGATTTATATTATGGAAAAGTTGGTTGATAAAGAAAAACTTTTGGCTCATGTTAAATTTACCGGAATATCAGAATATTACTCATTCAGTTTGTATATTCTAAAGCCTTAAACCCGGATTATTCATTGGAATAAGTTTGGGGTTGAATGTCTAAGAGAGGTTTTCGGCCGTAGTTGCTAATGTAAGAGAGGTGAATGGACACGAGATTAATCAAAAGATCAATTACGTACATCATTAATACTGGGGTTTCTCAACCCAGGATAGAAAATTCTAGTTGTTTTGATAAGCTAAATTTATATAGAATGGTCATTGTGGATACGAAAAGGAAATCCTGATTTAAGTAACTCTCGAGTGGGAAGTACTGGTCGGAACGGATCGACCTACAAAATTAATTTAAGCAGAAAAAGCACAGCCCTTTTTGGACTGTGCTCATATTATAAAAGCCAAAAAGGCTCATTATGCCTTCAAATTATACTTAAGCCTGAGCCGTAGTATCTTCGAAAGGTTCAACAGAAACGAATGATCTGTTTTTCCTTCCTTTTTTGAATGTTACAACCCCATTTATAAGTGCATGTAGTGTATGGTCTTTTCCAATTCCTACATTGATACCTGGGTGATGTTTTGTACCTCTTTGTCTTACAATGATGTTACCTGCTATAGCAGCTTGGCCGCCATATATTTTAACACCTAATCTCTTGCTTTGCGAATCTCTACCGTTTCGGGAACTACCCGCACCTTTTTTATGTGCCATTTCTTAATCCTTTCTTTAGTTTTTAGAAATTCCTTCAATCATTATTTTTGTAAAATTCTGACGGTGACCGTTTTTCTTTTTGTAACCTTTTCTTCTTTTCTTTTTGAAAACGATCACTTTGTCACCTTTTACATGCCCAAGAATTTTTCCGGACACTGTTACACCTTTTATGGCTGGTGCACCTACGTCGACCGTATCATTGTCGCTAAACAATAATACCTTGTCGAACTCTACGGAAGCGCCTTCTTCGCCGTCCATTAATGGAGCATAGACGAATTGGTCTTTTGTTACTTTGAACTGCTTTCCTGCTATTTCAACTATTGCGTACATCAGATAATTTTTAATTTGATTTTTATATCCGCGCAAAAACGGATTGCAAAGATAGTATGATTATGTTAAAAATCAAACCTGATTACTAAAATAGAAATATCTTATCATTCTTTAAAGAATTTCATATAAATTTTAACCTCTCCTATACGCTCCTATTGAAGTAAGTTTTACTTTAAAAAGACGTTGTAACATGTTACTTATAAACGACTTAAACATACCTTTAAAACCTGTCACATGTAATATAACTTTTCAAATTTTACATAAAATACCTTTTGACATTTTGCATTCATTTTAGCATATTTGTAGAGGCTGATACAGGAGAAATTTTCAAATCCGTTCTCCGCTAAATAAACACTTTATTAATAGAAAGCAAGTAAATGAAGAGATTAAATCCATCAGAGAATGGGTTTAATTATCATTCTTTTCTTTTCAATAAAAGAAAACTTTTTGAGGTTGGCGAATGTATTATTTTAGGTGTATATTAAGTTTTTTAAAAGCATCAGAAAATAGAAATTATTATGAGTGAACAGGAAGTATTTGAGGAACCTATATTAAGAGAAAATAAAAATCGATTTGTGCTATTTCCTATAGAACATGATGATATCTGGAAATTTTACAAGCAATCAGTAGCAAGCTTTTGGACTGCAGAAGAAATTGATCTTGGTCAGGATTTAAAAGACTGGGAAAACCTAAACGATGGAGAGAGACATTTTATCTCTCATGTTCTGGCCTTCTTCGCAGCAAGTGATGGAATAGTGAATGAGAACCTCGCAGAAAATTTTGTTTCTGAGGTACAGTATACCGAAGCAAAGTTCTTCTATGGTTTTCAGATTGCGATGGAGAATATCCATTCCGAAACCTACTCCTTATTGATAGACACTTATGTAAAGGATCCCAAAGAAAAAGATCACCTTTTCAACGCCATAGATACTATGGATTGTGTGAAAAAGAAGGCTGATTGGGCCTTGCGCTGGATAGATGAAGGTTCTTTTGCAGAAAGATTAGTGGCTTTTGCGGCGGTGGAGGGTATCTTCTTTTCTGGTAGCTTCTGTTCTATATTCTGGCTTAAAAAAAGAGGCTTAATGCCAGGTTTGGCCTTTTCAAATGAATTGATTTCGCGAGACGAAGGAATGCATTGCGACTTTGCCTGCTTAATTTATAATGACCATTTGAACAACAAATTATCAGAAGAAACAGTAAAGAACATTATTATTAATGCTGTTGAAATTGAAAAGGAATTTGTAACTGATGCCTTGCCAGTTAATCTTATTGGGATGAACGCTGATCTTATG
>CAMPJM010000602.1 GCA_946886805.1 uncultured Flammeovirgaceae bacterium
CTACTATTGTTCCTTGGTTATTTTTTATTATTTCTTCTGTATTCATTACTGTAAATTTTGGATTACTCTTTATTTTGGCACTTATACCGCCTGATTGTACCTGCAAATTTAAGTCCGGAGCAAAATTACTACAGTCACTTTTGTTACATAAGTGAGTGTAATCAAGAGCAGTAGGAGCTCTATATGTGCCCAAAAAAAAGAGGCTGTCCTAGTGCGAACAACCTCTTTTCAATCCTAACCTAAACTAATTCTTATTTAAAGTCCTGAATTGCTTCACTAAGATCGAATACCTTTTGATCCCCGAACTTATTCTTCAGAATACTGCTTCCGGCTGCAGATCTATATCCGCCGGCACAATGCACCACGATAGGTTTATCGGTGGGCACTTCCCCGGCACGCTTTCTCAACTCGTTTAGCGGGATTCCAAGCGCCTTGTCAAAGATCTTACCTTCGGCCAGTTCACTCTCGTTCCTAACATCTACAATGGTATAATTGTCCTTGTTGGTTTTGAATTCCTGAAGATCAAATTCATCAGATTTCTTAGAAACTTCCTCACTTAAGGTGATTACAGCTTTCATTTGTTTTTCATATCCAATTTTGGCTGTTCTTTCCAGTAACTCATCAATGTCCTCTACAGAACTTACCGCCAGATAAAAAGGTTCATTAGGCTCAATAATAGCCCCTAACCAGGTTTCATATTTATCACCTTCTGTACGGGACATGATATTGATGCTGTTTGCTAAATGTCCTGCCTTATAGGCATCTCCATTCCTGACATCTACAATGGTTACTCCCTCTTCAACTTTTGTAACCCCGATATGCAAAGGAACACGATATTTTTCCTGCTGCACATTTCCTGCCCCTTTACGGTTCATGTCCACGTTGAAGCCAAAGTAGGAAGGTATGAATGGCTGATCTTTTAAGATCTCCTCTACAAATTCCTCTTCAGTTTGCTCCTGAAAGGCCCAGTTACCTATACGCTCGTCTCCTAGGGTACTCGAAGGAGAAGCACTCATATTCTTACCACACAGTGATCCGGCACCGTGTGCAGGATAAACCACAGCATCATCAGGTAGATCGCTGAATTTAGTTTGTATGGTGTTATACATTGCCTTGGCCAGCTCAACCCTTTTTGCAGTCATGTTTCCTGCTTTCTCACGAAGGTCGGGACGACCAACGTTGCCAATAAACAAGGTGTCTCCTGTAAATAAAACAGTTTCACCATCTTCTTCGGCAACAAAGGTTAAACTGTCGGGGGAGTGCCCCGGAGTGTGTAATGGACGGATATTGATGTTTCCTATTTTTACCGATTGGCCTTCATCAAAAGGTTCGTGAGGATAGCTAACCCCTACCTTTTCACTAACATAAATTTTAGCTCCGGTTTGTTCCTGGATCTGTAAATGCCCACTAACAAAATCGGCATGTGGGTGAGTTTCAAAAACTGCCACGATCTTTGCCTTTTGCGCTTCAGCATACTTATAATATTGTATTGGATTACGGCTGGGATCCACCAGAGCTATTTCACCTTCACTTAGTATAGCATATGAATAATGGGCTAAGGGGTCGTCTTTAAATTGTTTTATTGTCATGATCATTTAGTTTTAAACTTATTGATGCAAATTTACTGTCATTAAATGCCTCTGGCAGTAACAATTGTTACAGTATCAGGTAGGGCTTTAACTTCTGAATAAAAAGGAAAATAGCCCCCGAGTACTCCTGGAGCTCTTCATTCTAAAAAGAATAACTATTGCTGAGGTTAAGGTGATCAGCCCCACTATTAAAATTGCGGCTTCTATACTTACTAAGTCAGAAATAATGCCCGTAAGTATGGCTCCTACGGCATAACCCAGATCTCTCCACAACCTGAAGATCCCAATACTTCTGGCCCGGTCCCGGGGATGCGTATTATCGGCAATCGTAGCGAGGAAGGTGGGATAAACCATTGCTGTACCCCAGCCCAGGAAGGCCATAAGGAAAACAAAATGCCACAGGCTTTCTGCCCAAACCAGGATAATAAGAACTATGGCTTGTAAAAGCATTCCGTAGAAGAGCATGTCTTTTTTTGAGAAGGTATCGGCCATTTTTCCGGTGATGAGCTGGCCCAGTCCCCATACAGCAGGATAGACAGCTACTACAATTCCAATCTGTTCCAGGCTAAAACCTTTAGCGGCTAACAGAATGGGGAACAATCCCCAGGCCATCCCATCATTAAGGTTGTTTATTAACCCCGCCTGTGTTACGGATCCTAAATTTTTATGTTTCCAGGTAGTATCCCAGAAAAGATTTTCCAGCATGGGAACTGTGTTCGTATCTTCTTCTTTTTTTGCGTGACCACGGGTGTCTTTTATTAAAAATATACTCATTACAAGCCCTAGGACCATAAGCAGGATACCCAGGTAGAAAGGGTAGGGGCGCAGCCCGTATTCCCCCGCTATCCATCCCGTTAAAAAGGCTACAACTGCAACCGCTAAATAGCCTGCGAATTCATTAAGGCCCATGGCAAAACCCCTTTGCTTTTCTCCCACCAGGTCGATCTTCATAACCACTGTGCTTGACCAGGCAAGGCCCTGGTTCATTCCAAGCAGTACATTGGCGCCTATTATCCAGTTCCAACTCGGTGCATACATCAGGATAAAAGGAATTGGAATGGCAAATACCCATCCCAGTACCAGTAAATTTTTTCGCCCGAACTTATTCGCCAGTGCTCCTGCGTAATAGTTGGAAATGGCTTTTACGATTCCGAAAACAACAATAAAGGAAAGAATGGCAGAAGCGGCAGCCATTTCAAATTCTTTTTCAGCAATCTCCGGCAGGATACTTCGCTCCAGTCCCACCATTCCGCCCACAAAGGCATTAATAAGTACCAGCAGGGTAAATTGCTTCCAGTTTTCCTTTAGTCCCAGTTGTATATGCTCCATGTCAAATTAATAACTTAAATCCAGGCAAAATTCGTGTTTTCAAGAGGAATAAAATGTAACAATGGTCACCTTAAAAATCTTCTAAAAATATTCCCTATGTAACATATGTAACAAAGACTAAGATCATATTCCCTATTTTTGAACTTCATATGAATTTAAACTCTTACATAGCGATCTTCTTTTCGGTGATTTTCTTCGGAAAATTCCTCGTGATGGATTCCAAAATTCTGGTGGCCGTTTTTGATGCCGATGAAATTGCATATGTAAATCCATTCTGTAAAAAGCAGAATGTGAAAATTCAGGGGCACAACTCACAGGAAGATTTAGCTGAAGATACCAAATCTCTAAATCTTACCATTGATTCCTTCTGTAATGCCCCTTTTAAATTTGAGGTCTTTACCTGGGAAATCGGGATCATCTCTGAAGAATCAAAGGCCTACGTACATCTTTCCCCTTCTTTTCCTGAATCTTCCAAAGACAGGTTTTATCCCCCTCCCCGGTCATAAGTTCTAATTCCGGCGATTTCAACTCAATTTTTAATTTATAACATCCTTAGAGCCTGATAGGTTCTAAACTATTTCCTATTCTAATATGACGACACAAATTTCTGTAAGCCGTCGCTCTATTCAGGTATTGAGAA
>CAMPJM010000603.1 GCA_946886805.1 uncultured Flammeovirgaceae bacterium
CCAACATTAATATAGGTCGGCTGGCTCGGTGAATTTCCTATTTCATCCTGAGGTAACCATACCACCGGAGGCGTCACCTCTAAGTTTGCAGTTCCTTCAAAATCTACGGAACGTGAACCATAAAAGGCACCTTCCTGTAAATGAACAATTTTACTGGCAGGCAACCAGTCACCTTGATTATCGGCGATAAAAATTTCATTGTCCACCCCTATGCCCAAACCATTAGGAGTTCTCAGGCCATGTGCCACAAATTCAAAACTTCCGTCGTCTTTATTTATTTTTATTACTTTACCACGATCCGGAATTTGAGGATTTGTGCTTGCCCCGCCCGGCTCAATAGCAGTGGCTAAAGCAGCATAGAAATAGCCGTCCTGATAAACCAATCCAAAAGCAAATTCGTGAAAATTGGCGGAAACTCTCCAGCCATCACAAACAGTTCTGTATTCATCTATAATATCATCGCCATCATGGTCAATCAAATGCGTCAGTTCTTGCTTCTGCAATACATATATCTCATCGTCTACCACCTTTATTCCCAATGGTTCTGCTAAACCGGCTGCGATTCTTTTCACCTTAATTTTAGAAGGATCATCCCCCGCTACACCTTCGAGCATATACACAGGGCCCAAAGAATCCCAGGTACAAACTACCATTCTTCCGTCGGAAAGAAAATCCATTCCCCCAACGCGAGGATGAAAATCGTCGGGCCGTGCTTGAGAAAGATCAAAGGAAGGATGAACTCCCGCAACAGGCTTTTTATCGCCAGGAATACTTCTGGCCAGCTTGTCCATAGGAATATAAGGCACAACTTCTTTGAACTGAGCTTTTTTATGGAATAGAACGTCATTAGGAACTACAGAAAAATCTTCCTGGCCATGTTGGATCCATTGCAGGGACACCATGCCATCACTTGCTCCTTGATGGTAGTCAATCTCTATTTCATGGAGGCCTTTTTCAAGGTAAACCTCTCCATCTTTTGCCATAGCTCCGTGGTTTCCACCATTGTCAATAATTTGCTGCCCATCTAAAAAAACATAGGCACCGTCATCGCTAATAATTCTGAAAACATAATTATCTGTTTCTTCAATTTTGATAAAGCCTTTAAACTCCAGGTAAACATTTTGTGTTCTTTCACCGAAAGCCTCTGCGCCTAAAACATGAATAGCTGGAGCCACCCCAGAAAGGATCGGAGGAAAGTTGGCACTTATTTCCTTGAAAGGCACCGTAAAATCTTCAAAAACATATAAATTGACGGCTAATCCAGGCAGCAATTCATCCTCTTCTCCTTCTGACAGATATTTATTGGAGTCGTCGAGATTAAGCGGAATTGCTTCTACGCCCAGTGAATGGTCTGGTTCTTCTTCGGCTACTACCTTTTCTTCTGCTAATGAAAGGATATATTGTACCATCAACCTGGCATCGTCCTCCATCAGATCAGGGTGCGGATTCATAGCTACTTCACCCCAATTGCCGCTTCCTCCTTTTATCACCTTATTAGCCAAGGTTGAAATAGTTGCTTCCGAGGCGTCATATCTTTCAGCTACAGCTATGTACGCTGGTCCTATAGTCTTTTTTGTTTCGTTGTGGCAGGTTTTGCAATCATTGGTTTCTATCAACCTTTGTCCCTTTTCCAATGGACTTTCTTCCACTACTGCTTCCGCATCAGGATTGGTTTTATCGAATCCTGGATGATAGTATGTTTTCAGAACTGTCGACCCATTAGGGTTTAGCAGCAAAGTACCTTCCAAAGTTAAGGTCTCACCCCCCTGAAGCTGCTTCTCCTCGGTGTTTGCTATCTGAAAATCACCATCTGTCTCAAAATCCTCTTTGTTTTCTAAGGAGGTAAGGGAGGTTTCTATGCCAATTTCAATACCTGAAGGGACATTTTCCGTCACAAAAGTTCGGGATAGACCTGTTTTTCCATCTTTTGCGATATATTCAGGCGTTTCTTTTACTATTATTGAATCTCCGTCATGAACCAGTTGAAAAGTAAAAGTTACTTGATCGTCCTCGATTCTATACCCTTTGAAGTTTACTTCAGGGGTAACCTTGTTTCCATTCTCGATAATCCTCCAATACGGCTCTTCCAATTTCTGATTGAAATAGGCATACCCTGTACTGGTAGGCTGTGGCCCATGTACCGAAGTATAGACTGCACCGTCAAACTCCACTCCCCCTTTCCATGCTTTATACAATCCTCCTTCGGCAGCATCATACGCCACATAAAGTTCATCATTTAAAGCAACAGTGACCATTCTGGCCTGTTTATCCAATACAGAACGAAATACCCAGGGATCCCGCGGCCGTTCGATTTCTTGCTTTGATCCGCAGGATAAAAGTCCAAAAAAGAGCCCTATCCAAAGGAGGTTTTGTAAAGAAAATGTTTTTTTCATGAGTTGACTTTTATAATATAAATTTTGGCATTTAAATTTTAACTGATATGGTTTGAAATTGATGCTGTTAATTCTGTGACTTATTAATTTGAAATTGATGTGCAAAATAAAACATATTTTCTTATCTTCTATATACAGATTTTAATATCATTTATTTCAAGTTATTGCGACAGTCTATAAAAGGGCATACCGCTGTATTTTTGAAATATGCTTTTTGCTGTCAATGCGGTGATACCCTCTTTTCGTGAGCCAATTGGCCCAATTATAGCATAGCTCGTTATATGATTATTCTATCAAATGGATCCCTGTGATGATATTCCAATTTCAACAATGTCTGTGTATGCTCAAATGTAAGTGGTAAAATTGCTATAGCATTTGCTGACAAGAAGTCTTTAACTTTATTAAAGTTTGACTGCAATTTCAGTTTTCCTAAGCTTATTTTTATTGAAATTTCCCAGATGCTAGCAATGCTCAGGAAGCATTCATTCTCTGAGTTCTCAATTGTATTTCTAATTTTTTCTGGTAGTTGATTATCACCATTGATGAACCAAATAAAGGCATGACTATCAAGAAGCACTCTCATCACATGTATTCTTTGAAATCATCCAATGGCTCATCAAAATCATCTGACATCTGGAAAAAATTCTTAGCATAACCAAATTTACGCTTCTTATTTTCAACTTTAGAGGCAGTTTTTGTCTCTAAAA
Organism: uncultured Flammeovirgaceae bacterium; assembly: GCA_946886805.1. Next base: position 3,101 of record CAMPJM010000603.1, read on the forward strand.
ATTCAACAAAATCAGCTACTTGCTTTTGCAGGTCTTCAGGTAAAGCAGTAATTCTGCTATATAATTGAACGTCTGACATTTTGTTTTTTTGTTAAAGATACAAAATCTTATTTATTCGTTTTCATATCTTAGCTTAAGCTACCCTTATCCTCCTACTTTAATAATTTTTACCAGCCTATTTGATCTCAAAAACGCGCTTTTCAAAGATCAAGCAGTAATTCTGGAGGGTGCATCGAATATAGTTTTAGAATCTTTAAGCTCCTCACAGTAATGATTCGGCTAAAGCTTTGGCGCGGTCAAATATTTAAACTTTTAAAAGGCCCTCCCCAACTTTTCCACCTGATCCCTTTTCAAGCCAAGCACCATTGCCGATTAAAGCACTTTTTTTACTCTACTTACAATCCTAAGATCTTTTTATTCAATACATCATCCGCCCCGGTTCCAGCAAAATCATCAA
>CAMPJM010000604.1 GCA_946886805.1 uncultured Flammeovirgaceae bacterium
CACTGCAAGGCGAGGTGGTGGATGTGGAAACAGGCGAGCCGGTGCTTACCGATCAGGGAAGTGAAGGTATTCGCGTGCGTTTGACAGAGCTCAGTTGGGGCGACAATGTTACTTGGAACCCTGACTTCTTCGCTAAACCGGACGGAACATTCCAAAATACCAAACTATTTAAGGGGACATATAATGTTCGGGTTGATGGACCTTTCATTCCTTTGCTTCGCGAAGACGAACGCGGCGTTCCTCTTGCCGATGAAACACAAACTATAGCTATAGAGGGTGTTACAAAGGTTAGGTTCGAAGTGCAACCTTTCCTTAAAGTGGAATGGGTAGGAGAGCCTACAGTGGTCAACGGCAAAATTAAGGCACAGGTGCGTGTTACGCGTGGTGTGTCTGAAGAGGATTTTCGTGCAAAAATCGAACCTATGGGCGGTTATGACGATAGCTTTCTTAACGTTACCGATATCCGATTTTTTGTCAGCTACTCTTCAGAGGTAGGTTATCGCGCACGTGACGACCGTTGGTCAAACATAATCGAATACTCCGGTGCGGCGTTTGATGCTTCGCTTGGCGAAACTATTACCATTGAATCTACTGGGACCATTCCCTCGGGAAGGGTAGTCTTTATCCGCGCAGCGGCACGCATCAACTACGATACGCCAAGAGGCCAGGGATTAAGAAGATATAATTACAATGCACCGGTGCAAGTGATGATCCCATAAATATATTCCAAGGTTTAAAGTTGTCTCCGGGTGGGGGCGGCTTTAAACCTTAATTGCTAGAGTAAATCATTACCACAAGCTGTTCGGGTGGATCCGCCAAAGCAATACATATTATTGGCATCTCTGCTTAATGAGAGATGATTTTCTTTTTTTAATAAAGAATACAATACCTATACCAATGCAAAAAACGATCACACTTTATCTTCTGCTAGCGCTCTTCTTTCAAGCTTGTACGCAGCCACAGCAAAAAGAGGATAAACCTGGGGCAAGTGTCTCTAAACCTGGCGCAAGCGTCCCGCTTGTGCCTTCTAACGAAAAAACAGTTTTTCAAACTTCCAACCCCTGGAAGCCTGTAATTGACGTGCGAGCAGACGTGGCGATTGTCTACAGCGTGAAAGATCATCACGAAAAGGGAAATATGACTTTTGAGGAACGTGTCCAAACCTGGCGCGACAGAGGTTACACGACACATTTTATGACCGGAATTGCTTGGGGGGAATACCAGGATTATTTCACCGGTGAGTGGGATGGAGAAACGCATCTCGATGAAGGTCAGGTAACACAAAAAGGAGACACCTTGTGGCACGGACACATGGTTCCCTATATCGTGCCTTCAGATAATTTCATCAAATATTTGAAAGAAGAGGTTATCAAGCGCGTAATTGATGCGGGAATTGACGCCATCTACCTTGAAGAACCCGAATTCTGGGCCCGGGCTGGCTATAGTGAAGCTTTTAAACGGGAGTGGAAAGAATATTATGGATTCGACTGGAAACCTCAGCACGAATCGGCAGAAAATACCTATTTGTCAAACAAGTTAAAATACCACCTTTACTACCAGGCGGTAAACGAGTGCTTCACCTATGCGAAAGAATATGGTAAGAGCAAAGGCATGGACATCCGTTGTTATGTTCCGACGCATTCGCTTGTGAATTACTCCCAGTGGATGATTGTTAGTCCCGAGGCCAGTCTGGCATCTTTACCTGTCGTCGATGGCTACATTGCACAGGTCTGGACCGGCACTTCGCGCGAGCCGAATTACTTTAATGGACAAGAAAAAGAACGGGTATTTGAAACTGCTTTTCTGGAATACGGTTCCATGGAGTCTATGACAGCGCCAACAGGAAGAAAGATGTTTTTCCTTACCGACCCGATTGAAGACTGGCCACGCGACTGGGCAGATTACAAAAAGAACTACGAGGCGACTTTTACGGCGCAACTGCTTTATCCCATGATTGCCGACTATGAAGTGATGCCATGGCCAAACCGGATTTATCAAGGGCTCTATCGGACCAGTGCCAATAGCGATAAAAAGGAACGGATCCCACGTTTTTATTCAACCCAGATGCAGGTTATGATCAATACGCTGAACGAGATGCCTTTATCCGAAAATAAAGTAAGCGGCTCCCAGGGAATTGGGGTTCTCATGGCCAATTCATTAATGTTCCAGCGTTTTCCTACCCACGAGGGCTATGAAGATCCGCAGCTATCAAATTTTTACGGGCAAGCACTTCCTTTGTTAAAACGGGGCATTCCTGTCAAAACCGTTCATATAGAAAATGTTTCTTTTCCCCAAACCTGGAAGGATGTGAAAATCCTGATCATGTCTTATTCTAACATGAAACCGATGGACAAGACAGCCCACGACCACATTGCTGAGTGGGTAAAAAACGGCGGCGTTCTTCTTTACTGCGGTCGCGACAACGACCCTTTTCAAAGCGTGCAGGAGTGGTGGAACACCGATGGGAATAATTTCAAAGCCCCATCTGAGCATTTGTTTCAGAAACTTGGGTTAAAAGCACCTTTTAAAGCAGGGGAATATAGTTACGGAGACGGAAAAGTTCATATACTACGTAACGACCCGAAGGAGTTTGTTTTGGAAGAAAACAGCGACAATGAATTTGTAAATACAATCAAGAAGCTGTACGAAACGGAAACCGACGGCGGAGAACTTGAATTTAAAAACCACTTCACGCTCACAAGGGGACCTTATGAACTTATCTCCGTAGTAGACGAAAATGCCGATCAGTCTGCTTATACGATTAAAGGAAAGTTAATTGATTTATTTGATCCTGAAATTCCTGTTCTGGATGAAAAACAAGTGAACCCGGGAGAGCAGGCCTTTTTATACAATATTGGCAGTGTTGAAAATCCCGAAACACCGCAGGTTTTGGCTACGGCAGCCAGAGTTTACGACGAAAAAATTGCTAAGAATGAGTATGCTTTTGTAGCGAAAAGTCCATTGAACACCACCAACGTGATGAGGATACTTTTACCGGAAAAAGCGGATAAAATAGAAATAACTGATGCTGCTGGCAAGTCGATACACTTCGATACGTCTTGGGACGCAGCAAGTAAAACCTGCTTTCTAAGTTTTGAGAACAACCCTGATGGCGTATATGTGAAATTAAGTTGGTGATGTCAGGAGCATAATTTTTAAGCAAAATGATGATTGTCAAAAGATGGAATCATCATCTCGTTCTAATTTTACTTTGATACATTTGAAAATCTGGCTGTTTTTTGACCTAAAGCTTAAAGGGGCTACCAGATTTTTCTCCTGACACCCTTTAGGGCGGGGGTAAATCAGGAGAAAAATCAAAACATTAATCGTAATTGGTCAAAGTAGAATTGAAATCATTACCAGTAAAATGAATTAAGTTAAATGTGAAATAAAAATAGAGAATAAAAATGGTTAGGAAAATTGGATTATTAGTGGCGTTTTTTTTATGGTGTGGTATGCTGAAAGTGAATGGGCAGGTTTCTGATCCTGTCAGTTATGTAAGCACACTGGTGGGAACAAATTCTAAATACGAACTTTCAACAGGAAATACATATCC
>CAMPJM010000605.1 GCA_946886805.1 uncultured Flammeovirgaceae bacterium
CTTGCGAAGATGAAACAACTAATGGCTATAACGTTGGCTGGACAGCAACAGGAGAGTGGATGCAGTATACCGTGAACGTTGAAACAGAAGGTTTGTATACCGTTAATATACGCACTGCAAGCACTGGTGATGCAGGGAGGATTTCTTTAAGTGCCAATGAGGAGAAAATTACTCAAAGTATTGTGCTGCCTAACACGGGGGATTACCAGGTTTGGGAATCTACTGAAGTGAAAGACGTATATCTAAACGAGGGCCAGAACAAAATCAGATTTAATATCGATAATGGCGGATATAATCTGAATTATTTGGAATTTCAGAAGCAGGAAAAGCCGTCTTCCGAACAGCCTCAATTATTGGATGGCAATATCTATAAGCCAGAGAATGTCATCAATCTGGTTTATAATCAAACGTTTAAGGCCATACCAACTGAGCATGGCTTTTCTGTAACTGTCAATGATGCACCCGCAACTATTGAAAGTGCATCATTAAAGGAAGGTCGTGACCAGGTAATTGCTATCACTCTTACTGAGCCCGTTAAGTTCGGAGATGAGGTAATGGTAAATTATAGTGGTACCTCCGTGCTTACAAGCGCAGGGATTCCGTTGGAAAATTTTTCTGATGTTAAAATTTCAATTCAGACCGATTATAAAGTTTCAACAATTCCGGGAAAAGTGCAGGTAGAGGATTTTTTGACCAACAATGGCTTCGAATGGGAAACCACAACGGATACAGGAGAAGGCTTAAATGCTGGCTATACTGACAAGGGGGATTATTTGGATTTCATGGTGATGGTAGAGCAGAAAGGTTATTACGAAGTGGGGTGTAGAGTAGCTTCTCAAACTAATGGAGGTTCTCTTAAACTACAGTTGCTTCCTGAAAGTGGTGAAGCAGCAGATTTAGCGGCTATCAATTTTAACGTCACAGGAGGTTGGCAAAACTGGGTAACGGCTACTGGAAGTAATTTGCACCTCGAAAAGGGACTACAGACTATCAGATTATTAGCTACTTCTGCTTCCTTTAATATTAATTGGTTCCAGCTAAATTTTTTATCTGAGGAGGAGCCTTCGGAAGAAGAGCCTTTGGGAGTGAACGATAAAAAAAGCGACGTGCGATTTAATATTTTTCCCAATCCTAATTTTGGCAATTTTAAAGTCCAATTTGCTGATAAGGACAATGTTCCCGACGAACTGCTGATTTATGATCTGTCTGGAAAAAAATTATTGGCAATCGATACTGAGAGATCCGCCGAGGTGGAAATAAGCCATGATTTAAGTAAAGGGATGTGCTTTATGGTTTTTGAACTGGATGGCGAGAGGATCGCACGAAAGCTGTTAATTCAATAATGCAGCCAGATGCTGCCCTTTTTCGAGGATAGTATCTTTAGAAAAACAACAATCAAGTGCTTTAAGCTGGGTTTGAAGGATACCATCGATCAAAAAGCGATGGCATCCCGCAGTAGCCAGATAGTATTTTAGAAAGCTACCGGAGCTAAAAAACGAATTTACAATCCTAAAATACGTGACTAGAATTTGATTCGGGAGGTTGAATAATAAAAACGAGTATCAACAAATTTAAAAAACTGTGCACACTACTTATAATCGAAATATATTAAATACGCTCTTGGGAATATTAATTTTCTGCAACATAATCAGTTGCCAGGAAAATAATGGTAATGGTGAAGAACAAATAACAGAGGCTGCGTCTTCAGTTGCCTTATGGCTGACTACTGCCGACCAAGCCGTTCTCTTTGAAGAGCAGGATTCAGTTTTTAAATTTTTAAAAGCTGAAAATAATCATGCAATTATTAAAGTTAATCCTGACAAAACTTACCAATTTATTGATGGCTTTGGTTATACCTTAACCGGTGGAAGTGCCATGCATATTTATAATATGGATGCGAATGAGCGAAAGGATCTTTTGGAAACTCTTTTTGCTACTGATAGCAACCATATTGGTACAAGTTATCTTCGGTTAAGCATTGGCGCTTCTGATCTTGACGAAAAGCCATTTTCGTATAATGATCTACCAGAGGGAGAGACAGATCATGAGATGGAGAAATTTTCACTTGACCCGGACAGGAAATATTTAATCCCGGTTTTAAAAGAAATACTAGCCATTAATCCTGAAATTAAGCTTATGGGATCTCCATGGTCTCCTCCGGTATGGATGAAAACTAATGGAGATACACGCGGAGGAAGCTTAAAGCCTGAGTGTTACGATGCTTATGCGAAATATTTCATCAGGTACATCCAGGAGATGGCCAGTGAAGGAATAACCATTGATGCCATTACTATTCAGAATGAGCCACTTCATCCCGGAAATAATCCGAGTTTGTTGATGCTGCCCGAAGATCAGGCTGTATTTATTAAAGATCATCTTGGCCCTGCATTCGAAGCTTCGGATATTGCGACTAAAATTATTTTGTATGATCACAATGCCGACCGTCCGGATTACCCCATTTCTATTTTAGATGACCCTGAAGCAAAAAAATATGTAGACGGCTCTGCTTTCCATTTGTATGGCGGTACCATAGATGCTTTATCGGAGGTACACAATGCCCATCCCGACAAGCATATTTACTTTACTGAGCAGTGGATAGGAGCTCCCGGAAATTTTCCGGAAGATTTGATGTGGCATGTGAAGTCACTGATAATTGGTGCTACAAGAAACTGGAGCAGAACCGTGTTGGAATGGAATTTAGCGGCAGATGAAAATCAGGATCCGCATACAGATCGGGGAGGATGTGACAGATGTTTGGGTGCGGTAACCATCGATGGAAACGAGGTAACCCGTAATCCTGCCTACTATATCATCGCCCATGCTGCAAAATTTGTAAGGCCGGGGTCTGTACGTATAGAATCCAATCTTGCAGAATCATTACCGAATGTAGCATTTAAAACCCCGGCCAATAAGATTGTTTTGATAGTGCTAAACGAGCAAAAGGACGAGAAGACATTCAATATTCAGTTTCAGGAAAAATTCCTCACTACATCCTTGCCAGGAGGTGCCGTAGGAACTTATGTATGGTAAATCATAAAAAAAATGAGAGCAATTGTTCGGGTTTTGGCCTTGTTCTATAACGCCTAAAAAGAGATTAGAAATACAAAGTTAACCTGCTGTGTGAATTAAGTAGCATTGGTAAAAATTATTGAAAAATGAGACCGTTAAACCCTCTCTCTTCAGGAGAGGGCAAGGGTGAGGTTAAATAAAATTCTCATTTTCAATGATTTTTCATCCTTAAATTTGATTTCGCTCAATTAGGTTACCGAAATACAATTTTCATATAGTTCGTAAGTTAAATTTGGAAAGGACCGGATAATTTGTCCGGTTTTTTTTATTGTCAAATAACCGATAACAAAGCGATGACATCCCTATAATTGGAATATTCTGCCAAAGTTTATTTTTTTGTGCTTAATTGTGGAGAGAGGGATGTCATCGCTACCAAGCCGTAGAATAAACTGTAAAACCTTGAACTTCCCGCACCCCACTTCCAACTTACCGCTTCCCACTTCCCCCTGCTCTTCGTTATATTTTTCGACTTTATT
>CAMPJM010000606.1 GCA_946886805.1 uncultured Flammeovirgaceae bacterium
AGAATAAGTATTACGAAAAAATCAAAACAGTAATAGCAGAGGAAGGAATAGGAAAATCAGGAATGCATGTTTTACAAGGGCTTTTAAAGCTTAGGCAAATCTGCAATAGCACTGCTTTAATAAAGGAAGAAGGCGATTATGGAAATGAGTCTGCTAAATTAGAGATCCTGTTGGATGAAATAACCCAGGTGACAACCCACAACGGAAAGGCTTTGGTATTTTCATATTTTGTGGAAATGCTTGAAATTATAAAAACTGCACTCGAAAAAAGAGGGATCGGTTATTCTTTTCTTTCCGGAAGCAGCGTCAACAGGGAAAAGATTGTGGACGATTTTAAATCGAAATCAGAAAATCAAGTTTTTTTAATCAGTTTAAAGGCTGGGGGTTTCGGGCTTAATCTCACCGAGGCCAACTATGTATTTATGGTGGATCCATGGTGGAATCCGGCCGTGGAGCAGCAAGCCATTGACCGCACACATAGAATCGGACAGGATCAGAAAGTGTTTGCGTACAAGCTGATCTGCAAGAATACAATCGAAGAAAAAATACTTGAGTTACAGGAGAAGAAACAAGCCGTGGCTAAGGATATCATCAACGTAGAAGCCGGCTTTATGAAAAAGCTGAAAGAAGAGGACTTGCAGGCATTGTTTTCATAGGGAACTTAAACTAATCCCTATGAGGGGAATGAATGTGCTTATTTAAAGGAATCTGATTTGTTACCGTCATTCCTTACGCAGCTACAAACCCATTGCGAGGACGAGGCTCTCCCAGCCAGTCCGTAAAACGGAGTGTAGAGGAGATCCGAGACCCCGCAGTCGCTTGCCTCCGGCGAGTGACCACTCTAAAATTTCTATATTAAAAAATCATTAATTCCAATTCTCTCCCTTATCTACCTAAGATCCGTTTTTCGATTCCAAACTTTCGTTATTCTTAACCTTTTTCTGTCCCTCGGGCCGGGTGGCCTCGTTTATGAATTTGAAACCGGATTTGATCCGCGCAAAAAACCCCTTCTGACCCAAGATAAAATCAAAGGTTCCCCGGCATAAACCCGGGATTTGCAATCAAATTCACAAACTGGGTCCGAAAGCAAACTTTTGTGGTAGGGTTAATCAGGCTGCCGTTAGGAATATCTGTTCTGTTTTCACTGCTTACCTTAGGTTTTCCGAATAGCAGAATGCCAAAGGAGATCGATTTTGTAAATCGATCAGAATTTGTCAAAATTCTAATGTAAAGTTTCGTTTGTGGGTAAGGTTAGCCTATCCTCTCAGTCGCGTCTCCTTCGAAACTGCCCTCCTTCGTTAGAAGCAAAGCAGAGATAAGGCATCCCTTCAAATAGGAACGGAATAGTGATTGTGAGAAGAAAATCCAAACTTTCCTTCTCGCAGATTACTCCATTTCTGCGGCTAACGTTCACTGCTAACCTTCGGGGGATTCCAGATATTTATTCCGCTTTGCTCCATAAATTCCGGAATGACGGTGGCGCCACTGCCCTACCAGCGCATGGCCCGGTTATTCTGTCAGCCCGGCACTCCATTCTGACAGCAATCTACCGACCACCCGAAAATGATTCATGAAGATACCGACCGTGGCGGCAGCTCATAAAAAAAGATGACCTACTGCCATCCTTTTAGTCATTTTAATCTACTTCCTGAAATCGCTCATCGCCACACATTCTTACTACTTTAGGCGTGAACTTTCCGATTACTTCCACCAGATCTTGCTGTTGCGCCATTACCTGGTGAATGTCTTTGTACACCATGGGCGCTTCATCCAATCCGGAACCTATTAATGAAATACCAGCGTCTTTCAAGTACTTCAAAACTTCCCGCTTAGAAAGCGTTGCTTTCGCTCTCGTTCTGGACATGAGCCGGCCCGCTCCATGAGAAGCAGAATTCAAAGCGATCTGCTCACCCTTTCCTCTCACAATAAAGCCCGGCGAAGTCATAGAACCCGGGATAATCCCCAAAACACCTTTTCCGGCTGGAGTAGCTCCTTTTCTATGGACAATAAGCTCTTTACCCTCCGCATCCTGCTCTTTCCAGGCAAAATTATGGTGGTTTTCAATCAATGCTAAAGGTTGCTCACCCAGAGAAGCCGCCATCCTTTCATGGATCTGGTGATGGCAAGCCGAAGCATAATCACCTGCCAAATTCATGGCCAGCCAATATTCCTGCCCATCCTCGGTATTCAAATCCAGCCAGGCCAAATGTTTTGCTTCACCTGGCAGCCTGCAAGTGTCCATCGCCAGCTTTGTATAGTGTCTCGCGATGTTAGCACCTAATCCCCTTGAGCCGGAATGCGACAAAACAGCCAGGTATTTCCCTACCGGTAAAGCAAACTCATTTTGCTCATCCATAATTTCTGTCACACCGAATTCCACAAAGTGATTACCGCCGCCGGAAGATCCCAGCTGCGTAAATGCCCTGTCCTTCAATGACTTTAAAATGTTGATTTCGTTGAATTCAGCCCTGTCAAGCACGGCATGCTCTTTTGGTCGTTTAAAAACCGCACTACCAAATTTGGCATTTTCCATCAGCATCTTTTTTAACCTTTCCGTCTGCGGATGGTCGAATACAGGTGGTAAGTCGTACAAAGTCATGCACATTCTACAGCCAATATCCACCCCCACTGCATAGGGAATTACTGCGTTTTCTGTTGCCAAAACACCTCCAATAGGAAGACCATAGCCCTGATGGGCATCCGGCATGAGTGCGCCTGCCCGCGTTACGGGAAGTTTCATGGCAATCTCCATTTGGTTCAGTGCACCCGGTTCTATTCCTTCACGGCCATAAACAGGGTATTCGATTCGATTTTTGAGCAACTCAATAGCTTCATTGTGCTCCGTCTTAATGATCAAAGATTTGGCCACAGCCCCTAAATGCTCATGCTTCAGGTACAAAGCCGGGGTTTCAATCACCCTTTGGAGTAATTCTAATTTAAACTTCTTGCTCTTTCCTTTATAGTGCGCCTCTAAGGCTTTCATAGCAAAACCAATCACTTTGCCTTCAGGATAACCTATTTGCCTCAGGTCTTTGCCTGTCAATTTTGTCGTCGCCATCTCCAGTCTGTTTTAAATTTCTTAAATTTTGTTCTTTTAATATTTTGCTTCAACTCTTTGCTGGCACTATTGTCCATGCTATGCATCAAAGCTTTTCGATAGTATCCTATCGCAGCACGATAATCTGCTAACTTTTCAGCTAAATGACCTAAGGTTTCATAAATGAAATCCTTTTCAATATAACCAGCGTTTTCAGCTTTTGTCAATTGCGCTTTCACTGTCTCATACCTTTTTTTATCCATAAGTAATTCTACCAACTGTCTAAAAGCATGGTCACAGGTAGGATCAAAATATAAACTTAATTCATAGTGCCTCACAGCTTTAGGTTCATTGAACTGATAGTAGTGATACATCCATGCAAGGGTATAATGCAATTTTGCATAGCCAGGTTCGTCATATAAGGCATTGTGCAATAACCTCGACGCCTGATTGTAGTCGCCATCATATACAGCATCTTCCGCCAAAGTGATGACGTACTC
>CAMPJM010000607.1 GCA_946886805.1 uncultured Flammeovirgaceae bacterium
CTTTTCCCTTGACAGGAGATGATGGGCCGATCATTTTGCAGGAATTTTATACTACCACCAAATTTGTTGTTGTCAATTGGAACGGCTGGATCAGGGCTTTTGATGTTCAATCCCGCGAAAAGATTTTCGATAGAAAGATGAATGGGTCAGTAGATTCCAGCGCTTTGCTTTCTTTGGATAAACAAAGCTTATACTGTGTTAACCGTATTGACAGGGACAGGCAGTTTTCGATTTTCTCTTTGAACAATTTTAAAGAAGAGGTCTCCTATCTGTTGCCGAAAGATACTTATTCCAGCTATCTCCAGATCAGGCAGGATGGAGCATTGCTGATGTATTTTGAAGATGAGGGAAGAGCTCTCGAGGACAAAAAGTGGATGCATGGTTATAATGTACTGTATCCTGAAACGTTGCACATCGACCGTTTTGAAATGCAGTATCCGCAAAGTGCACAGTTTGGAGTCAAAGCGCCGGTGACAAGTTCATCTAAAAACATTGGGGTTATGCCTTACTGGGGCAAAGTAGAAGTGAATAAAGATGTAGCGGGAAATTTTGTTTTCGTGTACAAGCTTATGATTTTCGACCTCAATACTTTCGATATTTTGCAAGTCCTACCGGTTCGTGATTATGCGGTTACGCAGTTAGAGTGTTATGAAAGCGAATGTGAGGAGATGGCACAGCTTTTTTCGGCTGGTGTACTGAACGACGAGTACAATGACGCGCTGACGACCTTTTGTCAGGATCTGAATTCTATTGTTTTTGACGAAATGGAGGATGCATTCTGGCTGTGCTGGCGTGGCGGAATAGTCCGTAAGGTGGGGTTTGATGGATCGCTTTCACCTTTATTGGTCGCGTCATCGGTTCCTGGTAGTACTTCAATGGAGCCTTTCGAACACAAAATGTTTCATACGAGTATATACAAAATTGACCGAGATTCGATCATACTGGAAGAACATACCACGCAATACAAGATGCCGCTGCATGGCGTAGATTTGTCGGCAAAAACCACATTTATTCCGATAACATTACAAAAGATAGAAGAGGATGCCGCAGTGTTGACGGTTTCCGATGAGATAGAGCAGCAGATTAAAGAAAGAGGAAAAGTAATAATAGCGGTAGATGACCTGACAAGCGAGAAAGGCTTTCAAGATGCACTTCAACAAATGATTGCACTAACAGAAGATATAGATGCAATTGGGTGTGGCGATCAACTTGCGTTTTTTATAAAAGATAGTAAAGGAGAAGGCTTGGATGATAGCCAGTTCTTTAAAGCTGCCAGCAAAATCGAAGGAACGGCGGAAAAGATGAAAAAAATTGTAGAGAATTTCGCCAATTATCCCGGAGCAGCCCGACTCTACATCAACGAGGAAGAAACCGCCCTCTGCTATGCGGCTTATGAATTGGCCTGTTCAGGACCTGCATATATCCCAATCATTTTCAAGTATCTGTCTGTAATAGACGAGGATCATGATGTTTTTAACACCGAAAAGCTAATTCCCGTTCTGATGGAAACTTATAATAACACGGAGTATCAAAATGCGATTGAAAGCGAACTTCGAAGAGTTTCCAATGGCTGGTGGTTGGAAGGTTTCGGGTTGGAAGAATAAGGGAGCAAGGAAAATAACGAAATAGTTCTTAGCTGGAGTTCCTGGTTTTGTAACTGCTCAGGTATGCTGAAGAAAAAATATGACACAAGTTGACAAATAGGAAAAGTCCAATGGAAGATATACTGAAGGAAATCCGAACCAATAAACGCATTCAATTAAACCAGTCAAAAGCCCTGTTTAAATCCCTTCAAGAAAGTAACGATCTCAATATTCAACGTTACATTTTAGGTATTTTGAAAAAACGCATCGATCAGAAAGAGATTTTTGAATCATGGTGTCTACTAATTTTTGAAAAATGGGCAAAACCTTTCCGATACGAGTTAATAATTGGCTTGAATGAAGCAATCTGTAAAAACACGCTTTGCCGGGATTGGCATAAATTACTAATAGCTAAATTTGAAAAACTCCTAACAATTGCAAAGGAGGAAGCTTTTGATGAAGCAGTACTTTCTCTCATTTTAAATGTTGTTTTAGCTTCTCCGTCCCCGGTTGAACTGGTGAAATTGTTGGCTCATACAAAAAAGCAGAGAGAAAGAGGAATTATTGTGCAACAGTTATTTGCCATCAGACGTCAGTGGGAAAAATCTCCTGCATTTTTTTCAGGCTTGCTGAAGAATAAAGCCGACACTATTCCTTCAGCATTACGTCCACAGGTTATTGCTTTTCTGATTGAGAAGGAGCAATTGACTATGGCGGATCAAATCAGACTTTTAAAAGCCTCAGAGGATGTGGATACACGGTATACAATTCTTTTAAATTGGAATAGCCGATTTAAGGGAAGAAATAAAAGCGCGACACAACTGCTAGTAAAGCTGCTACAAACAGATCCTTCAGACAAGGTGCGTACAATTGCTGCTAATCTGCTGATGAAATCTCTTCCTGCGAATCCCTCCTTAATCCCACCATTTGTAGAGGCTTTTAAAACAGCTACAAAGCCGGAATTGCAACATCTTTTGCAAGGCTATTTGGCCATTTCTATCGGTTCTCCTGCGCATACCGATATACTTATCAGCGAGTTATTGGATGGCATTATTAAAGCTTCTAAAGTAGAAGTGGCTTTGCGCTGTGTCTCCATTCTGGAGCCATTATTATTAGAACCTGGTGAAACAGGCGAGAAAGTTTTTCAGGGTTTTTGCAGTGCATTGGAACATCCGTTGCACGCCGATTTATACAGGAAAATTCTTAGTGCCTTGCGAATGGTGGCCGTCTCCAGACCTGATCTCACCTCTTTGCTGGTACATGCTTTTGACAAAATTACCAATGATATTATCAGGGCTGAACTCATAATCTTGCTTGCAGAAATGCCAAATGTAGCCCCTAAAATTGAAGAAAAACTAAGGGAGGAAGCAAAGGCAGCCTTGTATGCTACACAAGCAACACTGCGCGGAGCAGGGCTCTACTATCTTTTAAGTTTGCCACTCAGTCAGGAAACGCAGGAAATAATGGCATCAGGAATTCATTTGGTAAATGATACTGCAATAGCTCAGGATATCAGATCGGAATACGGCTACAAGTTATCCAAGGTAATCGCCATGACGCCACAATCATTAGAAAAATTGGAGGATGTTCTAAAGGGGATGAGCGAGGTACATAATTTCCGCAATCCTAAAGGAGCTTTACGGAAGCTGGCAGAGCGAATAAAAGATACCACTACCAATGAAGGCGAACCTGATTGGGATGATTTTTTAAATAGAATCCAAAACAATAAAGCATTGGACGGAATAAGTCCGGCGGTTTATGTACACTACAATAAAAATCCCACGAAGGCCAAGGAAGTTTTAAAAGCCATGCTCCTTCAACCAGCTTTCTATTATCATAAACTTGCTGAAAAAGAAGATGTACTAAATTTTCTGCTCGCACATAACCAGATAGACAAGGAAGTAGCTGCGTTCGCTTTTGATCAGTTGATTTTTTCTGACTACCAAGA